>NZ_JBHTAC010000016.1:0-158924 GCF_042663325.1 Catellatospora aurea | reverse complement strand
GGTGGCGGACTACGGTGGTGGGCAGCCCCGGCGCGCCGCGTGAGAGGCGGCGCGCCGGGGTCCTGCTGCCCCCGCGGTCCGTGGGAGGTGCCTTCTTGCGGGCACGGTCGAACACGCCGAAGAGCAGACTCCCCCCGAGTTCGGCGTAGACGCTCGTCCGTGCGGTCTGTGGGTGTTACTTGAGCGCGCCGGAGGTCAGCCCGGCGCGGATCTGCCGCTGGAAGAAGACGTACGCGAGCAGGACCGGCAGGATCGCGATGATCAGCCCGGCGAACAGGCCGCTCCAGTCGCTGCGGTAGCCCTGGCTGACCGCCAGCTCGGCGAGGCCCTGGGCGAGCACGTAGTGGTCCGGGTCCGGGTTGAGCACCTTGGGCAGCAGGTACTGGTTCCACAGGCCGAGGAAGTTGAAGATGCCGACGCTGACCATGCCGGGGCGGGCCATCGGCAGCATGACCCGGAAGAACACCCCGGCGTGCGACGCGCCGTCGATGAACGCGGCCTCGGCGACGGCGCCGGGCAGCGAGCGGAAGAAGCCGTGCAGGAAGAACACCGTGAACGGCAGGGCGTACGCGGCGTACACGAGGATCAGCCCGTGGTAGGTGCCGAGCATGCCGAGGTTGTCGACGACGAAGAACAGCGGCACCAGGGCCAGGAACACCGGGAACAGCATGCCCGCGATGAGCGTGTAGTACAGGAACCGGTTGCCCGGGAACTCGTAGCGGGCCAGGCAGTACGCGGTCAGCGCACCGAGCAGCATGGTCAGCGCCAGCGCACCGCCCACCACGATCAGCGTGTTGAACAGGTACTGCCCGATCGAGGCCTGCTCCCAGGCCCGCGACCAGTTGTCGAAGCGCGGCGACGCGGGCGGCGTCCACGGGCTGTCGAAGATCTCGGCGTCGGTCTTGAACGACGACATCAGCGCCCACAGCAGCGGCAGCGTCACCAGCGCGGCCCACAGGGTGAGGAAGGCGTGTTTGACCCTCATGCCAGCTCGACCCTTTCCCGCTTGGTGACCCGCAGCAGCAGCACGGCGATGGACAGGGTCAGGAAGAAGATCGCCACCCCCATCGCCGAGGCGTAGCCGAACTTGCCGAAGGTGAACGCGGTCCGGTACAGCCCCAGCCCCATGACCTCGGTGCTGTTGTCCGGGCCGCCCGGCCCGACCGTCATGATCTGCACCAGGGCGAACCCGTCCAGCGCCGCGATGCCCAGGTAGATCCAGCCGACCTGCACGCTCTCCCAGATCAGCGGGAGCGTGATGCGCCGGAACACGGTCATCGGGCCGGCCCCGTCGATGGCGGCCGCCTCCATGATGTCGTCGGGCACCGACTCCATCGCGGCCGAGAACAGCACCACGTAGAAGCCCACCGACGACCAGATCATCACGGCCATCACGCACCACAGCGCCAGGTCCGGCTCGGCCAGCCAGGACTTGCGCCAGGAGTCCAGGCCCACCGCCGACAGCGCGCCGTTGAGCAGCCCGCTGTTCGGGGTGTACACGAACTGCCAGAGCACCGCGATGATCGCGACACTGAGCAGCTGGGGGAAGAAGTACACCACCCGGTAGACCTTGGTGCCCTTCGTGGCGGCGGCCAGCGCCAGCGCCAGCACGATGACGGCCAGCGGCACGACAAGCAGCATCAGCCCGTTGTGGCGCAGCCCCGCCAGGAACAGCGGGTCATCCAGCAACCGGACGTAGTTGTCAAACCCGGTGAACTCCGGTGCGCTGTCGACCCCGTTCCAGCTCGTGAACGACAGCTGGAACGCCTGCAGGTACGGCGACAGCACGAACACGCCGTACAGCGCCAGAGGCACGATCAGCGCCCCCACCAGGAACCGGTACTTGCCGTGCCGCATGGCCGATCACCGCTGGTGCTTGACGATGGAGCTGTCCTTGGCGACCGCGTCGGCGGCCTTCTGCACCCGCTCGGCCCACTGCTGCGGGTTGATCCGCTTGGTGGCCAGCTCGCCGGTGGCGTCGTCGAGCGCCTTGCTCAGCGGGGCGTACCAGGTCCGGAACTTGTAGCTGAACACGTTCGGACCGGCCGCCTTGACCGCCTCGGCGACCGAGCCCAGGCCGCTGCTCAGGCTCAGCCCGTCGGTCGCGCCGGTGACCACCGGCAGCGCCTTGGCGCTCTCGGCGAAACCGCGTGCCACCTTCTGCGAGAACAGGTGCCGCAGGAACTCCAGGCCGCCGGGCACGTTCTTGGCCTTCGCCGGCACGATGAACGACTCGCTGCTGGCCGCCATGACCGCCCCGTTGGGCAGCTTGTCCGAGCCGGTCAGCGCGGGCACGGTGCCCATCACCATGTCGAACCCGGCCGGGGTGACCGCCTGCTGCTCACCCTCCAGCCACGACCCGCACGGGATGAACGCGACCTGGCCCTTGCACCAGGCGTTCTGCGCCTCGGTGTGGGACAGGCCCTCCGAGCCGGGCATGATGTGCCCGCGTACCGCGAGCTGGTGGACGGCTTCGGCGGCGGCCAGCATCGCCGGGCTCTGCCACGCCCCGGGCTGCAGGTTGTCGATCGACTTCACGAGGTCGAAGCCGCCGGCCTTGGCCGCCAGCGACACCAGCGGGTCGTTGAGGTACTCCGGGTACTTGCCCTGCCAGGTCCACGGGTGCAGGCCGGCCTTGGAGATCTCGTCGTTGAGGGTGAGCATCTCGTCCCACGTCTTCGGGAACGTCCACCCGTGCTTGGCGAACAGCGACTTGGAGTACCAGACGCCCCACAGCACCGACGAGTAGTTGAGCACCAGCGGCTTGCCGTCGAACGTGCCGTCGGAGATCACACCCGGCATCAGGGTGTCGCGGACCTTCTTGGCCGGGTCGTCCAGGCTCGGCGCGTCCAGCAGCGACGTCAGGTCGGTGAGCTTGCCGGCCGAGACGAGCGTGGCCAGGTCGAGGCGGCCCGCGCCGCTGTTGTCGACGACGTCCGGCGGGCTGTCGGCGACGAAACGGGGCTGGAGCACCTCGCCGACGCCCTGGATGCCCTTGTGGTCGACGGCGACCTTCGGGAACTTCTGCTTCAGGCTGGTGCCGGCGTCGATAGCGTACTGGTCGCCGTACCCACCTTTGAAGATCACGACCTCCAGCGCGGCCTCGCCGGAGACGCCCAGCGGGTTCTCCGCGCTGGTGTCGCCCTGCTTGACCCTGTCGCCGTCATCGCCGCCCGCGGTGGCGCAGGCCGCCAGGCCCGTGCTCGCCGCGACCGCGGCCACGCCGGCCAGCGCGGTGCGTCTTGTAAGGTTCATCGTGTCGCCCTTCATGCACTTCAGGAGGGGTTGATGGGTTAGGCGATACGCCGGATGCGCCCGGCGTATCGCGCTTCCAACTGCTGGTTGTGCTCATAGCCGCCCGCGATGTTCGCGGACAGGTAGATGGGCGGGGTCTGCCCCGCCTCCGAAAGGCGCCGGACCACCTCGGTGACGACCATCTGGGCCAGCACGGCCGCGGTCACCGACGACACCGCGCCGGACTGGTTCTCCAGGATCACGTCGCCGTATGGAGCGCCGTTGTCCAGCACCACGTCGGCGATCTCGCTCAGCCGCCTGCCGGACGGGTGCCGCGGCTCCGAGCGCGCGGTGTGCTCCAGCGACGTCACCGCGATCAGCCCGTGCCCGCGCTCCTTGATCAGTAGCGCCAGCTCGACCACGACCCCGTTGATGCCGGAGTTGGAGGCCAGCACGAACACGTCCGCGGGCTCGATCGGGGCCAGTTCGTAGAGCCGGTGCGCCACCTCGGTGCGCCGCTCCAGCAGCTGGTCTTCGAGGACCTCGACCGGCTCGCCGCCCCACAGCACGATGTCGCGCAGCGCGATGCGGTTGGTCGGCACCAGCCCGCCGGCCCGTCCCGCGATCTCCATCGCGAGGGCCTCGGAGTGGCCGCTGCCGAAGGCCTGCACCACCCCGCCCGCGTTCAGGCTGTCGGTGATCAGGTCCGCGGCCCGCTGCACGTTGCCGGCCTGCTCGGTGCCCACCTTGCCGACCAGCTCGGTGATGGCTTCCAGGTACGTCTGCGCGTTCATCTCGCTCCTTCGTTGTGCTGTCTTGCCCGGTCGCCCCACCGGGACCGGTCCGCCACGCGGCCGCCTGACGTTCTCCCCCGGCGGCCCCGGTCCCCGGCGGCCCGGTCCCGGCTGTCCGCCCGCGATCAGTCCGCGGCGCTGCGCGGGACGACCGGCCGCGACAAGTCCGCGGCCTCCCGCGCCGCGCGGCGGCGGTGCGAGGTCGGCTCGTCGTGCAGCCGGTGCGCCTGCACGGCACGGGCCGTGACCTCGAAAGCCTCGGTGGTACGCGCGTACGTGCGCTGCGCCACCGCGACGTAGATCAGATCGAGGGCCACCAGCTGGCCGTGTAGCGCCGACAGCGCCGCGAGCCGGAACGTGGTCTCGTGCACCGCCGTGGTCAGCACCACGTCGACGGCCTCGGCCAGCGGCGACTTGTCGAACGAGGTCACCGCGACGGTCAGCGCGCCCTGGTCGGCGGCCTCGGCGAGCACCTCGATGACCTCGCGGGTGCGCCCACTGTGCGACAGTCCGATCGCGACGTCACCCGGCCCGAGCAGCGCCGCGTTGGTCAGCGCCTTGTGCGCGTCCTCCCGGTGCCAGCAGGGCACCCGGATGCGCTCCAGCCGGAAGGCCAGCTCCCGCGCGGCGGTGCCGCTGCTGCCGAGCCCGAACAGCTCCACCCGGTTGGCCCCGGCGATCGCGTCGGCGACCCGGGCCACCTGGGCCAGGTCGAGCCGGGCCGCGGTCTCCTGGATGGCACGGGCGTCCGCACTCGCGATCACCCCGAGCACCCGGTCCATCGGGTCGTCGGGCTCGATCTCCCGGTCGATGTCGGTCTCCCAGCGCGCCTGCGCCTCGCGCCCGCTCTCGGTCGCGATGGCCACCCGCAGCGCCGCGTATCCCTTGAACCCCAGCACCCGGCAGAACCGGGTCACCGTCGCGGTCGACGTGCCCGCTCGCTCGGCGAGGTCCACGATGGAGGCCTGCGCGGCGATGGCCGGGTCTTCCAGGATCTGCTCCGCCACCCGCTGCAACGCGTCGGGCAGGTTGGGCAGCTCCATCCGCATCCGGCCGATCACACCCTGCACAACAATTCCCTTCATCGCGGTCCGTTGATGAAGAAAATTACGACCCACACTCCAAAGTGTCAATCCCACCCAACAAAAATTTTGACCCCCAACCCCGTTACACCCCAGCAATAATTTTGACCACCACTCGCGACGGGACCCACCCCGCGCCGCAACTCTTAAAGACTTGCGCCCTCAGGACGGTCCTGAGGGCGCAAGTCTTTAAGAGTTGTCGCAGGTGGGGCGGGCGGCGGGGCGGCCGGTCGAGGCGGGTAGTCGGGGTGGGGCGGTCGGTCAGATGCGGACGAAGCCGATCATGGCGGAGCCGATGCCGGCCTGGAGGACGGCGGCGGAGAGGACGACAGCTGCGGGCCAGAGGCGTTCGGTGCGGGCGCAGAGCCAGGCGGCGGCGATCTGGAGGTACACGGCCAGGAAGATCCAGAGGCGGACCGTCTCGCCGCGGTTGATGCCCCACAGGTCGAGCACGATCAGCACGGCGACGCCGGACAGGGTCAGCACCGCGGCCGGGTGCGCCGACCGGCTGCGTACCGCGTCCCAGGTCGCGGCCGCGAGCAGCACGCAGGACGCGATCCCGGCGGCCAGCGCCAGGTACCACAGGTTGCGGGTGACCCACATGCCGTACGGCCGCCAGCGCGCGTTGAAGTCGTTGGCGTCGGCCAGCACGTACGCGAAGTTGTCGAACAGGTCGTAGCCGAACAGCCCGCGCATGGCCACGTAGCACGCGGCGAACCCGGCCAGCGCCGACCCGACCAGGCGCAACGTGTCCCGCCAGCTCAGCGTGCGCTGCCGCAGCGCGACGCCGAGCAGCGCCGCGAACACGATGCCCAGCACCAGCGGCAGCGCCTCGAAGAACACGACCAGGTACAGCGCCCCGCCCAGCCCGAGCGCGTACCCGTACCGGTGGGTCTTCAGGAAGCGCACGTGCAGCCACAGCGCGAGCAGGATCGGCACCGGGGAGACGGCGTTGAGCACCGGCGCGAAGTACAGCACGCCGGGCAGGAACAGGCCCAGGACCAGGGCGTACAGCGCGATCCGGCGGTCGCCGGTCAGGTCGCGCACGATGAGCCACAGCAGCACGGCGGACACGTTGGCCAGCGCCAGCACGGCCACACCCATCGCGGCCGGGCCGAGTCCGAGCGCGTCGAGCAGGAAGTACAGCAGCGTCTTGCCGGGCATGTTGGTGCGCGCGTGCGGCGGGAGCTGCTCGACCAGCCCCATGTAGTTCCCCATGAACTCGCCGATCCCCCAGCGCTGCGACGGGGAGTAGAACGAGTTGGCGCGGTCGCTGGCCACGATGTCGCCGAGCGAGGGCAGCGCGTACACCCGCAGCAGCAGCTGCAGCGGGATCACCGCGAGGAACCACCCCGCGACCACGGCCCCGTCGAAGCGCTCGGGCAGACGGCGCGACAGCCAGAGCAGCCCGAGCGCGACCGGCGCGACCACGAACGCGGGCCACACCACGTGCCACTCCCCCGCCGCACGGTCGTACGGGTACGTCCACCCGGCCAGGCGCGAGCCGGTCGGCAGCCGCCGCAGCAGCATCGCGACCAGGGCGAGCACGGTCAGGCCCGCTCCGGCGAGCACCGCCCAGGCCACCAGGCGCGGCACAGCCGGCGTGACCGGGGACGTGGTGCCGGCGGGCCGCTTCTCGACGAGAACCCTGTTCACGTGTCGCCTCTCCTCACCCGTGCGTGCAGTCCGCAGGGGCTAACGAGTCAGCAGGCGAAGATGGCCCCGACCGAGGTCGGGGCCATCTGTCAGCAGGTATTCAGGTTCGGCGGACGGCAACGGGAGCGACACTGCTCCCGGCCCGGATCACCCACGCGACGGCGGGGTGCTCCACGGACTCCGGGGCGACTTTCGCGGCACGCCCCGTCCGCCATGTGCCTTGATCGTTTCCACGTCCACGCCGGCGGCCGATGCCGGCGCGGGTTCTGCGGAGGCCCGCAGAGAGAAGGCGAACATCGCCTCGGTACGGACGGCCGGGGTCACGCCGGCACGACCTGGGTCTCGCTCACGATCGAGAGGATCTCCTCGATCGAGACGTTTGCCCTGCTCGCCACATGTTCGATCGGAACATTGCACGCGATGGCCTCACGGATCGCGGAACGCCACACCTTGTCGGCGTCGTCGGCGCGACCGGCAGATGCCTCGTCCACCAGACACAGCGCCAGATCAGAGTTGACGTACACAGTCGATCTCCTCCTCCATGGGCGCCCGGGGTCTCGGAGCGCCCGAGGGCCGCCCGGCTGACCGGGTGCCCTCACCTGAACAAGACTCCGCCAGCCGGGGGTCCGAAACATCCGCCACCACGCGGAAAGCCCGAACCGGAAGAACCGGATGAATCACCCAGTCAGGCCCGATCAACCTCGCGAGATCATCAGAATTGCCCGGCAGGTGGGGGTATTCCGCACCATGATTCGCACATCTGCCCGGCAAGTCGGACGATCTTCGCGGCGCGACCACGACGGGCGGGAACGGTACAGCGTGGGACAGGTACGTCGGGGGTGGCGGTTAGGCTCCGGCGCATGGTCGATGATCAGGAACTCGCCCTGGCCCGCGCCCGGGGCGACCGGTGGCTGCCCGAGACCAGACCGGAGACCGTCGAGGACGCGGGCCGGTTCGTCGACGGCGTCGGGTGCGCGCTGCTGTTCCCCGCCGCGAACGCGCTCGCGCCCTCGTTGTACGAGACCGTCGCCGACGAGGACGCCGTGGCCTGGGCCGACGGCATGGGCGAGGCCGAGTCCACCGTCTGGACCTGGAAGGACACGCTGCCCGAGGCCGGGCTCGCCTGGTACGGCAAGTTCCTCTTCCGCCGCGCGAGCCTGCTCTCCCCCGACCTGCTCCGGGCGCTGTACACAGGCCCCGGCGAGCCCGACGACCACGAGGACCTGGACCTGCCCCGCGAGGCGCACGAAATCGCGCGGGCACTGCTCACCGGGCCGCTGACCTCGCGCGCGCTGCGCGAGCTGATCGGCGACCGGGCCGCGTACGAGCGCGCCATGACCGACCTGCAGCGCCGCCTGCTGGTAACGTCCGCTGGCGTGCGCGAGCAGCGCGCCGGCTGGCCGGCCTCCATCGTGGACCTGACCTGCCGCCGTTTCGACGTCGGCGGCGGGCACGATGCCCCCGCGGCCGCGCGCCGCTACCTGGAGACCGCCGTCGAGGCGAGCCCGGGGCAGCTCGCGCGGGCGTACGGCTGGACCGCCGCCGTCGCCCGGTCCCACCTGGACGCCCTGGTCGCCGCCGGACAGGCGCGGCGGCGGGGCAACTCCTACCGCAGCCAAGGAGCACCCGATGTGCCACAGTGACGACAGCCAGGCCCCGCAGGCCCCGAACGCGGGCGCGGTCGCCGGGCACGGCCCGCTCGAACTGCACGCCGAGGACGGCAACACCCTCGCGGCATACCGGGCGATCCCGCAGACCCCGAACGGTATGAAGATCGTCGTGCTGCCGGACGTACGCGGCCTGCACCCGTTCTACGTGGGGCTGACCCAGCGTCTGGCCGAGGCCGGGTACGAGGCGATCGCGATCGACTACTTCGGCCGCACCGCCGGGGTGTCCCAGCGTGACGAGAGCTTCCCGTTCATGGAGCACATCCCGCAGGTCACCCCCGCGCACGTGCGCGCCGACACGGCGGCGGCGATGGCGGTGCTGTGCGAGTCCGAGCCGGACGCCTCGGTGTACACGATCGGCTTCTGCTTCGGCGGCAGCCACTCGTGGCGGCTGGCCGCCTCGGACCTCGACCTGGCCGGGGTGATCGGCTTCTACGGCAAGCCGGAGCGGGTCGCCGACGTCGTCGACGAGGTGGACAAGCCGATCCTGATGCTGGTCGCGGGTGCGGACTCGACGCCGGTGAGCGAGTTCGAGAAGCTGGCCGCGCAGTTGGAGGAGGCCGGCGTCGCCCCCGAGATGCACGTCTACGAGGGCGCTCCGCACTCGTTCTTCGACCGCTCGTTCGCCCAGTGGGCCGACGCGTGCACGGACGCGTGGAACCGCATCATGTCCTTCACCACCCGGCATCGGCACTGACACTCTGAGCCATCGATACCGGCCCTGTGAGAGCGCTCTCACATGGCCGGTATTACGTTATGCCGTCCCGCGACCGTCACGCTCCGTCCACGTCGCGGGATTAACTCAGATGCCATGGCCCGGAAACATTGACGTATCGAGGGGTTGCCCGATAGTTTGCGCGCAGAGAGCGCTCTCACAGTGTTCTCCGCACACCGTTCCTCCGCTTCTCCCGCCATGCCAGCCCCAGCCCCGGAGGCCATGCACATGGAACCGTCCATCCGGTCCGTGACCCCAGGCGTCGCACGCCGCGCGGGTCACCGACGCCACTCCTGGGCGCGCCACCGCGCCCTCGTCCTCGGCGCGGTCGCCGTCCTGTCCGCCGCCCTGTTCGGCATCGCCGTCGCGCAGACCGCCCAGGCGGGCACCGTCGGCGCCGGCAGCTACCTCGACAGCCTGCCCGCGGGCCGCTCGCTGCCCGTCGGCTGCGGATCGCTGTCGACCAACCCGCGGCAGTACGTCACCGCCAACGCCCCGGCCGGCGGCGTGCCCACCAACGACTGGTGGTCCTCGCTGCTGTTCAAGAAGTTCGACTGCAGCTACAGCGAGCCGCTGCACGCCCACCCGATCTCCTACGACACCCTCGCGGGCGGGCTCGGGTTCTCCTACAACACCACCGCCGCGATCAGCGGCAGCGCGACCGGTCCCGGCGAGTTCCACTACCCGTACGTGCAGGACATGCTCGTCGGTGTGGCCGGGCTGAACTCCCCCGACACCAAGGTCGACGGGTGGAGCGACTGGACCGTGACGCCGTACTGGAGTGACGGCGCGCGGACCATGAAGGCCACCATCGGCCACGGCCTGCCGTTCGCGTACTTCCAGATCACCGGCGGCAACGCTCAGCTGACCACGGCCGCGACGCCGACCGTGTGGTCCAACAGCGGCGGCCAGATCGGCTTCAACGTCAACGGGCGCGACTACGTCGCGTACGCCCCGACCGGTTCGACCTGGACCGTCAGCGGCACGTCGATCAGCTCGACGCTGAACGGCCAGGGCTTCTTCTCGGTCGCGGTGCTGCCCGCCGGAGCCGACCGGGCCGCGCTGGCCACGACCTACGGCCAGTACGCCCACGCGCACGTCACCGGCACCCGGGTGTCCTACAGCTACAACCAGGCCGCCAGCACGCTGAACACCACGTACACGTTCACCACCACGGCGCGGCAGGGCTCGCAGACGGCCACCGTCGCGGCGCTGTACCCGCACCAGTGGAACAGCCTGACCGGCGCGTCCCCGCTGGCGAACACGTACACCAGCGCCCGCGGCCAGATGAAGATCCTCACCGGGATCGGCTCGTTCACGACCTCGATGAAGTACACCGGCGTGCTGCCGGAGATCCCCGCGGTCGCCGACAGCTCCGGCGCGGACCTGACCACGATCACCAACTACCTCAACGCGGTCGCGGGCAACCCGGCCGACTTCCGCGGCGACGACACCTACTGGACCGGCAAGGGCCTGGGCCGGGCGGCGCGCATCGCGGAGATCGCCGACCAGCTCAACCTGACCTCGATCCGCGACACCGCGCTGAGCACCATCCGCACCCGGCTCAACGACTGGTTCACCGCCTCGGCGGGCAAGACCACCCGGGTCTTCTACTACAACAGCGCCTGGGGCACCCTGCTCGGCTACCCGGCCTCGTACGGCTCCGACCAGGAGCTCAACGACCACCACTTCCACTACGGCTACTACGTGGCCGCCGCGGCGACCCTGGCCAAGTTCGACCCGACCTGGGCCACCAACAGCCAGTACGGCGGCATGGTGGACCTGCTGATCCGCGACGCCAACAACTACGACCGCACCGACACCCGCTTCCCGTACCTGCGTGACTTCGACATCTACGCCGGTCACGACTGGGCGGCCGGGCACGGCGCGTTCGGCGCGGGCAACAACCAGGAGTCCTCGTCGGAGGGCATGAACTTCGCCAACGCCCTGATCCAGTGGGGCCAGGCCACCGGCAACGCCGCCGTGCGCGACGCGGGCATCTTCATCTACACCACGCAGTCCGCGGCGATCGCCGAGTACTGGTTCGACGTGCGCAACCAGAACTTCCCGGCCGCCTTCGGGCACAACACGGTCGGCATGGTCTGGGGCGACGGCGGCGCGTACGCGACGTGGTTCTCCGGCGAGCCGGAGATGATCCAGGGCATCAACATGCTGCCCATCACCGGCGGCCACTTCTACCTCGGCGACAACCCGGCCTACGTGCAGACCAACTACAACGAGCTGGTCACCAACAACGGCGGCGCGCCCACGGTCTGGCAGGACATCCTCTGGGAGTTCCTGGCCCTGGGCAACGGGCAGACGGCGCTGAACAACTTCAACGCCAACAGCGGCTTCACCTCCGAGGAAGGCGAGTCCAAGGCGCACACCTACCACTGGATCCGCAACCTGGCCGCGCTCGGCAACGTGGACAACACGATCACCGCGAACCACCCGCTGGCCAAGGTGTTCAACAAGAGCGGCGTGCGCACGTACGTCGCGTCGAACATCGCCAACACGGCGATCACGGTGACCTTCTCCAACGGCACCACGCTGAACGTGCCCGCCTGCAAGACGGTCACCTCGGGGGCGTTCACCTGGACCGGCGGCAACGCCTGCGGCGGCGGCAACCCGTCGCCGTCGAACCCGCCGTCGTCGCCGCCCGCCTCGCCGAGCCCGTCGCCGTCGGCTCCGCCGTCGCCGAGCCCGTCCACCTCGCCGAACCCGCCCGGCACCTTCGCCGCCACGCGTTACCTGGTCTCCGGCGGCGGCCTGCCCGGCACCGCGGGCGGCGCGGGCACGGCCACCGTGGCCGCGGCCAACGGCAACTGGGACGGCGTGCCCACCAACCCGCAGGTGTTCACCGCCACCGGCCTCAACGCCACGCACAACGGCGGCGCCACCAACTTCGACATGTACGTCGACGCGGGCGCAGGGGTCGGCAACGCCACCCAGGTCCGGGTGTCGTACGACTTCACCGGCAACGGCAGCTGGGACCGGCTGGAGACGTACAACTACTTCCCCACCGACCCGGTCGCCGGCTACGAGCACTACACCCACGCGTCGGGGGTGAAGACCAGCACCGGCTCGTTCGCCGCGCTGGCCAACGGTTCGGTCCGGGTGGAGGTGTGGAGCGCCATCGGCAACGGGGCGACCACCCTCGGCATCGGCAACCAGTCCCGGGTCGTGCTGCCCTACACCGGCACCACGAGCCAGCCCTCGGTCAACGTGGCCCTGAACAAGCCGGTCGTGGTCTCCAGCACCGAGAACGCGAACTTCCCGGGCTCGGCGGCGGTGGACGGCAACACCACCACCACCCGCTGGTCCAGCGCGTTCTCGGACCCGCAGACGATCCGCGTCGACCTGGGCCAGACCTACTCCATCAGCCGCGTGCGCCTGGTCTGGGAGGCCGCCTACGGGTCGGCGTACCAGATCCAGACCTCGCCCGACGGCAACACCTGGACCACCATCCGGTCCGTCACCGGCGGTGACGGCGGCGTCGACGACCTCACCGGCCTGACCGGCTCCGGCCGCTACGTCCGCGTCAACGCCACCACCCGCGCCACCGCCTGGGGCTACTCCCTCTTCGAATTCGAGGTCTACGCCCCGTAGCAGTTGGTGAAAGGCAAGGAAGGGCACCTTCTTATCGCTACGCGTATAAGAAGGTGCCCTTCTTCACGCCCATTGCGTGTGACCTGCGCATAGGGCGCGGCCATAGCCGGGGGTGCGGGGGTGGGCCAGCGGCGCTGATGCGGCCCTGACGCCACCGTGACGCCCTACTCGGAACCTGTTGTCACCGCTCCATTCGACACAGGAGGAATCATGCGAAAGCTCCACCGGGCCGCGATGGTGATCGCAGCGTTCGCGATCGTCGGCCTCACCGCCCCGGCCGCGCCCGCCACCGCGGCGGAACCGGTCGACAAACACTGCGTCGCCCGCGCCAACGTGGCCGAGCCGCAGGCGATCTGCTTCGACACGTTCGACAAGGCGCTGCAGTTCGCCAGCGGCGGCGTGCTCTACGACCTGCCCAAGGGCAGCAGCGTCGCGGCGAAGGTCGACGCCCTGAACGCCAAGTTCGGCGTCAACGTCGTCAACACCGTAATCAGCATCGAGTACACCGGCAGCAACCACACCGGCTCGGACCTGATCTGGGTCGGACAGTCCGGCAACTGCAGCACGTCGACCGGCAACACCGACTACACCATCTCCAGCATGCCCGCCGGCTGGGACAACGTCATCACGTCGTACCGGGCCTACGCCAACTGCTGGATCAAGCACTTCGAGAACACCGGCCACGGCGGCGCGGTGGTCGGCTACGAGGGGACCCGGTCGTACATCGGCGGGGCCTTGGACAACCGCACCAGCTCGCAGCGCTGGAGCTGATCGTCGCAGCCGAGATCCGGGGCAGCTTCGCCGGCGCGGAGCTGCCCCGGCTCAGTACGACGGATGCACGGCCACGACCATCGCGGTCGCCGCCCAGTCGGACAACTCGTCGCCTTCCCGCCAGTCCTGGTAGCGGGCGGCGAGCAGGCGGCGAGGTGAAGCATGCTTGAGGTCAAGGCGCTGTGACGCGGAACAACACCGCGTCTCCGAAGTGGTCGGTGCGCGCCTGCGGGTAACGGCGGCGCAGCAGCGATCCGAAGAAGTCCGGGCTGGTCAGCGCGGGCACGTCGGCCGTGAACGCCTTCTCCGCCGGCCCGCCGGTGTAGACCAGCACCACCTCGCGCGCCTGGCGCAGCGCCAGCCGCAGGAAGCGCGACAGCTCCCGCTGCTCCATGAACCGCCACACGTCCACGCTCACCACCGCGTCGAACCTGCCATCCGGGTACGGCGACCACACCCCGAGCAGGTGCAGGTTGGTCGCCGACTCCGGCCGCCCGTGGTCGTAGGTCGCCGACCCCTCCCCGAGCGCCACCTCTTCGGTGCCGAACGCCTGGCACAGCACCGCCCCGGCCAGCTCGGCGGCCAGCAGCGACGACACGTCGGGCAGCCGGCCGAGCCCCAGCTCGGCGCAGCACGCCAGCGCCCGGCGGTAGTGCCGGATCTTCCGGGTGACGTCGCTGGGCGCGGGCATGTCCACCAGCTCGGCGGCCAGGCTGCGGTGCTTTCGCCGGAACAGCTCCAGGTTCTCCTGGTAGTCGCCCGCCAGGTTGGTCAGGTCTCGGACCGCGGGCACGTGGAACCCCGCGGCCAGTCCGTCGTAGCCGAACCCGGCGTCGCCGAGCACGTGGTGGATCCGGTACGCCAGGTCGGTGTCCTCGAACCCCCAGCGCGCCCCGTACGCCTCGTCGAACAGGCCCGCGTCGAGGACCACCTGCCGGGGCATGGACACGTTGTTGGTCAGCGCGAACACCCACGGCGCACCGGCCAGCCACTGGTCCGGCTCGCTGTCGCGGCCGGGGACCCGGAACCGGAAGTCCTCGTGCACCGGCCGCACCAGGTCGAGCGTGAGCGGTTCACCGGCCTGCGCGGCGGCAAGCACCGCCCAGTCGCCCTCGTAGCGCTTGCCGATCAGCACCGAGGGTCCGTCGCGCCCGTCGTGGAAGGCCAGGTGCCGGGCCAGCAGGTGCGGCTCGGCCAGCACGTCGCTGTCGAGGAAGCAGACCAGCTCACCGGTGGCAAGCCGCACCGCCTGGTTGCGCGCCGCGGCTCGCCCCAGGTTCGCGGGCAGGCTGTCGAACCGGAACCCGAAGGGGTACGCCGCGGCGGCCAGCTCGGCATACGGCGCCGGATCGGAGCCGTCGTTGACGACGACGACCTCGAACAGGCCGGGGTCCAGGGTCTGCGCGCGCAGCGTGGACAGGGTCAGCGCCAGCGTGTGCGCGTCGCCGAACGTCGGGATGAGCACACTCAGCCGCGGAACTCCGCCGGACATGTCACTCCTTCAGCGGCGGGGCCGCGCTCTCACGGGGCTTACCGTCCGATCCTGAAGGTTTCGGGAGAGCGCTTCAACAACTACTCATCCAGTGGAACATGTCGATAGGTCGACATCGAAAACCATTTCGCGGGCAGGACCGCCCGGTGCTACCTTGACGGCGTGATCTTCTCGTCGTGCCAGGTGATGATGCCCCGCTTCCGGGGCTGCTGACACGCGCGTTCACGACCGCGAGGCCCGAGTCCGGGGCCTCGGCACGGGTCGACGCTCCGGCTTCGTACAAGCCAGGAGGAAACCATGACCCGCTTCTACCTCACCACCACCATCCCGTACGTCAACGCCGCCCCGCACCTCGGTTTCGCCCTGGAAGCGGTGCAGGCCGACGTGCTCGCCCGGCACCGGCACGCCCTCGGCGACGAGGTCAGGCTGCTCACCGGCACCGACGACAACTCGCTGAAGAACGTGCTCGCCGCCGAGCAGGCGGGCGTGGGCGTGCAGGAGTTCGTCGACGCCAACGCGGCCGCGTTCGCGGGGCTGCGCGAGCCGCTCGCGCTGTCGTACGACGACTTCATCCGGACCAGCCGCGACCCGCGCCACCGGCCCGGCGTCGAACGGTTCTGGCGGGCCTGCGCGCACGACCTCTACCGCGACACCTACACCGGCCTGTACTGCGTGGGCTGCGAGCACTACCTGACCCCCGACGAGCTCGACGGGGCCGGGCACTGCCCCGAGCACGGGGCGCCGCCGCAGCGCATCGAGGAGCGGAACTGGTTCTTCCGGCTGTCGAAGTACGCCGCGCCGCTGCGGGAGGCGATCACGAGCGGGCGGCTGCGCATCGAACCGGAGTCGCGGCGCAACGAGGTGCTCGCCTTCATCGACGCCGGGCTGCGGGACTTCTCGATCTCGCGGTCGCAGCAGCGGGCCCGCGGCTGGGGCATCACCGTGCCCGGCGACCCCGACCAGGTGATCTACGTCTGGTGGGACGCGCTGGGCAACTACCTGACCAGCCTGGACTACGGCGGCGACGGGGAGGCGTACCGCACCTGGTGGGAGGGCGCGGACCGGCGGGTGCACGTGATCGGCAAGGGTGTGCTGCGCTTCCACGCCGTGTACTGGCCGGCGATGCTGCTGTCCGCCGGGCTGCCGCTGCCCACCGACATCCTGGTCCACGACTACCTCACCGCCGACGGCCGCAAGATCAGCAAATCGTCCGGGGCGACCGTCGACCCCGTGGCGCTCGCCGAGACCTACGGCACCGATGCGCTGCGGTGCTGGCTGCTGCGCGAGGTGCCCCGGGTCGGCGATGCCGACTTCACCGTCGACCGGCTGGTCTCCCGCGCCAACGAGGACCTCGCGGGCGGCGCGGGCAACCTGGTCAACCGGATCGTCACCATGGCCCACCGCTTCCGCGCCGGCCGCGTCGACCTCTCGGTCCCCGCCGCCGCGGACGCGAAGAACCTGGTCGCCGCCTGCACGGACGCGCCCGCGCTGATCGCGGCGGCCCTGGAGGACTTCGACTTCCGCCGCGCCACGGCCGCCGCCTGGGCCGTCGTCGAGGAGGCCAACCGCCACATCGACCGGGTCCGCCCCTGGGACCTGGCCAAGGCCGAACGCGGCGGCGACCCCTCCGCCGGACCACAACTCGACGCCGCCCTGTCCGTACTGCTCGGCGCGTGCCTCACCTTCGCCGACCTCCTGGCCCCGTTCCTCCCCGGCGCATCCGCACTCATCACCGCCCAGTGCACCGCCGCCCCCAACGGCCCCCTACCCCCGATCACCCCCCTCTTCCCCCGCCTGGATTCCCCCTGATCCTCACCCACGCCCCACCGCGTTGATCATGAACTTATGGCACGGCTCGGCGGCGTGTCCTGCCCACAACTTCATGATCGATCCGCCGGGCCGGTGCCCATGGGACAGGTGGGGCGCGGAGCGGGGCGGCAGGAAGTGACCGGCTGGTCGGACAGGCAGAAAGGCGCCGAGGCCGTCGGGCGGGCCGTCGGAGATCGCTGTTTCCGGTCAGAACCTTCAGCCAGGCCACAGATCCTGACCGGAAACAGCGATCTCCACCCGACCACCGGGCAACACGCAGATCGATCATGAACTTGTGGACGCGACACGCCGCCGAGCCGTGCCATAAGTTCATGATCAACGCGGTGGGGGCGTGGGTCGGGGCTGGGCGGGGTATGCGGGGAGGGTGGGCGAGATCCGGGTGGGGACCGCTTCGTGGACGGACAGCACGCTGCTGGCGTCGGGGTGGTATCCCGAGACGGCCAAGACGCCGGAGGAGCGGCTGCGGTACTACGCGCGCAAGTTCCCGCTAGTGGAGGTGGATGCGACCTATTACGCGTCGCCGGCGCAGAGCACGGTGGAGCTGTGGGCGGCGCGTACGCCGAAGGACTTCGTGTTCAACATCAAGGCGTTCAGCATGCTCACGGGGCATCCGACCAAGGTGAGCGCGTTGCCAAAGGATCTGCGTCCGGAGACCGACAAGGCCAACGTGTACCCGGACGGGCTGACGGCGCAGGCTTACGAGGAGGTCTGGAGCCGGTTCCTGTCCGCACTGGATCCGCTGGTCGAGGCAGGCAAGCTCGGCATGGTGCTGTTCCAGTTCCCGCCGTGGTTCACCATCCGCCGCGACAACAAGCAGTACCTGATCGAGGTCGCCAAGCGCTGCGCGCCGCTGCGGGTGGGCATCGAACTGCGCCACGAGTCGTGGTTCAAGGGCGACAACGCCGCCGAGACGCTGGACTTCCTCCGCGAACACCGGCTGCCCTACGTCTGCGTGGACATGCCGCAGGGGCACAAGAACTCGGTCCCGCCCGTGCTGGCCGCCACGGCCGACCTGGCCGCGGTGCGCTTCCACGGCCACAGCGACAAGTGGACCAGCAAGGACATCCACGAGAAGTTCGGCTACCTGTACTCGCCGCGCGAGCTGAAAGACTGGGCGCCGAAGCTGCGTGAGCTGGCCGGCGAGGCCGAACAGACCCACGTGCTCATGAACAACTGCTACTCCGACTACGCCCAGCGCAACGCGTCCCAGCTCATCGACCTGCTCGGGGCGAAGTGACCGTCCGCAAGCAGTGCAAGGAATTGACGAATGTCGGTTAAGAACAGAATGTGCACGGTGTAAAATACTTAGATCTATGATAGACAATGTCCTATGGACATTGCCTTCGCCTTCGACGAGGCATACGCCGACCACGCCCAGGTCGCCGTCGAATCCGTGCTCGACTGCCACCCCGGGCGCGACGAACTCACCTTCTGGCTGCTCACCACGGCCGACGTCGCCAAGGAGCGGGAGCCCGCGCTGCGCCGGCAGCTCGCCGGACGCGGCAGGCTGCGGCTGCTCACCACCGGCGACGACTTCCGCGACCTGCCCGTCGTCGACGAGGACTGGCTCGCCTACGTCAGCACCGGCATGTACCTGCGGCTGCTCCTGCCCGACCTGATCGGCGACCAGGCGCGGCGGCTGCTCTACCTCGACGCCGACGTGCACGTCTGCGGAGACCTGTCGCCGCTGTGGGAGGTCGACCTCGCCGACGCGCCACTGGCCGCCGTACGCGACGCGTTCACCGCCACGTTCGCCACGCACGGCGGCGTGCCCGGGTCGGGTCCGGAGCACGATCCCGACGCGCCCTACTTCAACTCCGGGGTGCTGCTGATGAACCTGCCCGTTTGGCGGCGCGAGCGGGTGTCGGCGCGCTGCATGGACTATCTGGCCGCGTACGCCGGCCGGTTGCGCTTCCCGGACCAGGACGCGCTCAACCTCGTGGCGTACGGCCGCTGGCTGCGCCTGCCGCACCGCTGGAACAACATGCGCAGCTTCCTGCTGGAGCAGTCCCCGCAGCCGGCTGACGCGGACGTGCGCATCATGCACTTCGCGGGCCCCCGCAAACCGTGGACCGAGGGCTTCCGGCCCGGCTTCCGCCAGCAACGCCACCACGCGCTGGCCGCCAGGGTGGCCGGCTACGCGTAGCGCAGCGCTCAACGGTCGAGGATGCCACGCACGCCGTGGCTGACCAGCAGGACACCGAAGACCACCAGCAACCCGGCCATGACCAGCAGATGGTGCTTGGACAGCCAGGTCTTGAGCCGGTCGAGCCGGCGCGCGGCGCGGTCGCCACCGGCCAGGTAGAGCACCACCGGCACCGCCACCGGCAGGCACGCCACCACCGCGAAGACGCTCAGCGCCGTCGCCGCGACGATCGTCGACGCCGCGGCCAGGCTCTTGGCGGCGCCGACGCACAGGGCGAGATTCTTCGGGTCGACGCCGTACATCAGCAGCGCCAGGATCGCCGCCTTCACCGGTGACCAGCGGTCGGCGCTCGCCATCCACTTCGGCATGGCGTGCTGCCCGTTGCTGCGGCGATGCCGGACGACGTGCAGGTATGCGGCGAACAGCAGCACCAGCCCCAGCGCGATGCGCACGACCTGCGAGACGGTGCCGCCCTGGTGTTCGCCCTCCAGGTAGCCGTAGCCGGTGAGGATGTAGACCGCCGCGCCGACCGCGATCACCCCGGCCAGCGCCCCGGCCAGGAAGGCGGGCCCGGCGATCCGGGCCCGGTCGGAGAACAGCACGAGGATCACCGCGATGATCGGCAGCGGGCTCGCCGCCACCCCCAGCGCGTACGGCACCACCCCCGCGACCGCCCCGCCCACACCACCATCCTGGAGGGACTCCGCCCTGGCCGCAGGCGGTTCCCTCTGACGATCTTGCAGGTCAGAGGGCGGAGACGGCCGTGACCTTCCAGGCGCCACCGGTGCGGACGAGGGTCAGCACGACGCGGTTCTGGTCGACCTTCTCGCCGGTGATGTTCACGTTGCGCCGGTACTGGTTGACGAACAGCAGCAGCTCGACACGGTCGGGCGCGGCGGTCACCACGCTGACACCGGTGACCTGCGCGGTCACCACGGCCTGCTCCTTGACCGCCGCCTCCTTGAGCGAGGCGGTGGTGCGGGCGTACTCGTCGGCGAACGCGCCCGCCGCGAAGGCGCGCCCGCTCGCCGCGCTCTCGTCGAAGGTGCGGTAGTCGTACGAGAACAGCGCCACCGCCGCCGCCGGGGCCACGGCCGCGCACTCCCGCGCGGCCGTCTCCGCCTCGCCTGCCCGCTGCTGGTCGAACCAGAGGAACCAGCCGACGCCCACGACGACCGCGATCGCCAGGGACAGCGCGAGCACCGCCCGACGCGGGCGGCGCGCCGGCTCGTCGCGGGACTCGTCGCCCGGCGCGTCGTCGAGGTGCACGTCCGTCACGGCCATGTCCATGGTCACCGTCTCTCCCCTATCCCACGAACTGCAGCTTGGCGACCAGCCACGTGCCGCTGCCCGCGTCGCGGGCCAGGTCGAGCTGGATGCGGTAGTGGGCCACCCGGCCCTCGGGCGCCTTCACGTTCTTCACCGTCGCGTCGGCGGCGACCAGCACCACGGCCGAGTCGGCGTCCGCGGACACCAGCCCCGCGCGCAGCGCCGAACCGGTGGACTCGACCTTGTTCTCCAGCACGGCCGCGCGCACCGCGGGCATGCCCTGCTGGAACTGCTCGCCGAACTCGCCGGTAGCGGCGACCGCGACCCGGGCCAGGTCCTGGTCGATGGTGGCGGCGCTGACCGACACGAAGTCCACGACGAACTGCCGGGCCGCGGCCACCGCCTGCTCGCGCGCCCGCTCCTGCTGCTGCGCCTCGTACCGGCGCCAGCCCAGCCAGCCGGCCGCGCCGAGCGCCACCACCAGCACCGCCACCAGCACCGCGGTCAACCTGTGCCTCATCGTCGTCTCCTCCATCGGCCGGTCAGGGCGCGAGCCCGTTGAGCAACAGCAACTTCCAGGACTGCCCGCCGGCCGTCGCGGCCTGCCCGCCGGTGCCGCCGAACTGCAGCGGCAGCCCGTCCGGCCCGATCACCAGCCCGGTCACCGGGTCGTACCCGGCGACGGTGGTGCCGGGCGCCGGCGCGATGGGGCTCGCGCCGACGCCCGGGCCCGCGGGCGCCGCACCCGCGCCCAGAGGCGCGGGGGACGGAGGGGCACCACCCCGCGGGGCTTGAGTGGAGCTGCGTACGCCCGAACCGCGTCCCAGCTCGGCATTGGTGCACCGCAGGGACTGCCCGGACTTCGTGTAGTTGCACGCCGCCGGGTCGCCCACGTTGAGCACCAGGCCCAGGTGCGCGGTGCCGTCGCCGGGCGCGACGGTGAACCCGCCCGCGACCACCAGCGGGTACGTCACCAGGATCTGCTCGATCCCGTTCAGCCGCCGCACGGCGACCCCGTTGACCGTGATCAGGTTGCCGAGCAGCGGACCGAGCGACGGGTCCACGTCGCGCAGCAGCGCCAGCAGCTCCGCCGAGGCGGGCGGGCCGTTGACCAGCAGCCGGCGCAGGTCCGGGTCGGCGGCGCGCACCGTCGCCGACAGCTGCGCGAGCGCCTTGGCGAACCGGCGGATCTCGTCGGCGGAGCGTGCCTGGGTCTCCAGCACGGTGGCCGAGTCGCGGATCAGCGCGAGGGTCTGCGGCAGGTACCGGTTCGCGTCGGTGAGCAGAGCGTCGCCGGAGTCGAGCAGCGTGCGCAGCGCGCTCTCGTTGCCCGCGAACGCCGTGCCCAGCTCGTCGACCAGCACCCCGAGCTGCTCCGGGTCGACGGAGGCGACGAGCGCGTCCAGGTTCGACAGCAGCGTCTCCACCGGCAGCGGCACCCCGGTCCGGTCGGCCGGGATGACGTCCCCGCCGGCCAGGTACGGGCCGGCGTCGGTGTTCGGGCGCAGGTCGACGTACTGCTCGCCGACGGCGGAGCGGTGCGCCACCACCGCGCGCAGGTCGGCCGGCACCCGCGTGCCGCCGTCCAGGCGCAGGTCCACGCGCACTCCGTCGCCGTGCAGCCGCACCGCGTCGACCCGGCCCACCGGCACCCCCCGGTAGGTGACCGAGGCGTTGGCGAAGATCCCGCCCGCCACCGCGAAATCGGCGTGCACGGTGTACTTGCCGGTCAGCCCGTCGCCGACGCCCACGTAGCGGACCGCGACGTAGCCGACGCCGAGCACCGCCACCAGCGCGAACACCAGCAGCTGCAGCCGCGCGAGCCGAGTGAGGATCATGCCTGGCCTCCGCCGGTGGCCGGGCCGCCGGCCGTCGGGAACTCTCCGGCAGCGGTCAGCAGTTCGTTCAGGCCACCGCTGACGCGGACCACCTCGCCCGTCGCCGGGTCCCAGCGGCCGTCGCGGCTCGCGGCCAGACCGAGTGGTAGCCCCGGCAGGCCCGGCAGGATCCCGCTGGGCAGTGGGAGCGGCAGCGACGGCAGCGGCAGTGCGGGCAGGCTGGGCAGCGGCAGAGGTAGCTCCGGCAACGGCAGGCCGGGCTTGGTCGGTGTGCCCGGCGTGGACGGGCCCGCGGCGAGAGCGTTGGCCAGGATCGAGGCGGCGTCGAGGTCGAGCGTGGCGTGCAGGCGTACGAAGTCGCCCGCGATCGCCTTGCCCGCGTTCGGCGGGAACGGGTAGGACAGCGCGAAGTCCAGCCCGCGCGGCAGCGCGTCACCGGCCTTGACGAGCTGTTCCAGCAGCGGTTGCAGGGCGCGCAGCGAGCGCAGCGTGTCGTCGCGGCTGTCGGCGATGACGCGTTCGCCGACCGCGCCCAGGTCGCGCAGCGCGGTCAGCATCGCGGTGAGCTGCGGGCGCTGCTCGGCCAGCACGGTCAGTCCCGGCTCCAGCGCGTCGACGGCGCCGGCCAGCGTCCCGGTCTGCTCGGCCAGCCGGGCCGAGAATCGGTCCAGCGCCTCGATGGCCCGGACGATGTCGTCCCTCTGCGCGTCCAGCCCGGCCACGAACCGGTCCAGTTCCCGCAGCGCGCCCTTGGCGTCGCCCTCCCTGCCCGACAGCGCCTTCGTGACCTCCGCGTTGATCGTCTTGAGCTGCCCGAGGCCGCCGCCGTTGAGCAGCAGCCCCAACGCGCCGAGCACCTCCTCGACCTCGGCCCCGCGCCGGGTCCGGGCCAGCGGGATGGTGTCGCCGTCGGACAGCGTGCCCTGCGCCGCCTCGCCCTGCGGGCCGGCCAGCGCCACGAACTTCTCGCCGAGCAGGCTCGACTGCCGGATCGCCGCCGTCGCGTTGTCGGGCAGCGCGACCGTGTCGGCGACGTCCAGCCGCACCACCGCGGTCCAGCCGCGCAGCTCGATGCCGGTGACGCTGCCGACCGTCACGTCGTTGACCTTCACCGCGGCCTGCGGCACCAGGTCGAGCACGTCGGCGAACTCGACGGTCACCCGGTAGGACGGCCCGTCCGGCCCTCCACCGGGCAGGCCCACGTCACAGCCCGAAAGCAGCGCCAGCACCGTCAGGGCGGTCGTCACCCGAACCCCGGCCCTCATTTCTTCACCACCGCCTTGAGCAGCTGCTGCAGTTCGGCGGTGAGCGGCAGCTTCGCCGTCTGCAGCGCCTTGGCCAGCTCCGTGCAGGCGGCGGGCACCTGCGCCACCGGGACGCTGCTGACCAGCAGCGAGCACACGAAACTGGCCGGCTCGTACGGGCCGAGCGCGTTGTCGCGGGTGTCGATGGTGCCCGAGCGTGGGTTGTAGGCCAGGTTCAGGTTCGACAGGGCCAGCGGGGCCACGTCCAGCACCTGGGCCAGCGCCCGCTGCTGGCGGGCCAGCACCCCGGTCAGGTCGGCCAGCGCGGCGACGTTCGCCTTGAGCTCGGCCCGGTTGGCCTTCACGAACTCCGACACGTCGGCCAGCGCCGGTGACAGCGCCCGCACGGCGGCGGCGAGGTCCTCGCGCTCGGCGGCCAGCTGCTCGGCGACGTCGGCCAGCCGGTCGTTGAACTGGCGCACCGTGGCGTCGCTCGCGGCCAGCATCGTCGTGAACTGCTGCAGGTCGGCGACGGAGCCGAACAGGTCGTCACGCCCGGCCGACAGCGTCGACATCGCCTGCGACAGCCCGGACAGGGTCTGGTGCAGCTCGTCGCCGTTGCCGCGCAGGTTCGCCGCGCCGGTGCGGACCAGGTCGCGCAGCGCGCCGTCGGCGTTGGCCCCCTGCGGCCCGAGCGCGGTGCTCAGCTCGTCCAGGGACCGGTAGACCTCGTCCAGCTCGATCGGCACCGAGGTGCGCTCCATCGGCAGCTCGGCCCCGTCGGCCAGCTTCGGTCCGCCGGTGTAGGCCGGTGCGAGCTGCACGTACCGGTCGCTGACCACGCTCGGCGGGACGATCAGCGCGGTGGCGTCGGCGGGCACCGGCCAGTCGGGGTCGTAGCGCAGCTCGACGCGTACCCCCTTGCCCTGCGGGGTGACCGCGACGACCTCGCCGACCTCGACCCCCAGCACCCGCACCTCGGATCCGGCGTGGATGCCGACCGCGGCCGGGAAAAGCACGGTCAGCCGCAGCCGGTCCGGCTCCTGCCGCACCACCAGCGCCGCGGCCGCCACGGCCACCGCCAGCACGGCCGCGCCCGCGATCCGCCGTCCTCGCCGGTTCATCGGCGACCTCCCGTCGTCGGGGTGAAGCCCTGCACGAGCCCGTCCACGTACGAGTCGAACCACCGGCCGTTGCCCGTCACGTTCGCGAACGCGGTGACGAACGGGGCGAGGCTGGTCAGCGTCGCCTCCAGCCGCGTCCGGTTGCGCTGGAGCACCCCGACGACGGTGCGCAGGTTGCGCAGCGCGGGGCCGAGCGTGTCGCGGTTGTCGGCGACCAGCCCGGACAGCTGCTTCGACAGCTCGACGGTCGCCTCCAGCAGGGTGTGGATGGCGTCGCGGCGGCGCTGCACCTCGGCCAGCAGCAGGTTCGCGTCGCCGAGCAGTCTGCGGAACTCCTCGTCGCGGTCGGCCAGCACCTTGGTGACGCCGCGGGTGTACGACAGCAGCTCGCGCAGCTGCTGGTCGCGGGAGGCGACGGTCTGCGAGAGCCGGGACAGGCCGGACAGCGACGCCTGCACGCTGGCCGGGGTGTCGGCGAACGTCTCCGACAGCACCGTGAACGCCTGCGCGAGCTGCCCGGTGTCGATCTGCTGCAGCGTGCCGGCCAGCCCCTCCACCGCCTGCATCACGTCGAACGGCGACGAGGTGCGGGTCAGCGGGATCTCGGCATCCTCGGCCAGCCGCCCGTCGCCCTGCGGCGCGAGCGCCAGGTACTTCTGCCCGAGCACCGTCTTGATCCGGATGGTCGCGCCGGTGTCGGCGCCCAGTTCGGCGTCGCGGACCCGGAAGGTGACCCGCACGTACGGCCCGGACTCGCCGCGGGCCAGCGCCACCTTCGTGACCTTGCCTACCTTGACCCCGGCGATGCGCACCTCGTTGCCCTCGGCCAGCCCGGACGCGTCCCGGAACGCCGCGTGGTACGTGTCCCCACCGCCGATCAGCGGCAGGTCGTCGATCCGGAACGCGGCCAGCAGCAGTCCCGCCGCGACGGCGAGGCCGACCGCGCCGACCAGCGCGGGCCGGGGCCTGCGCGGCGGCCTGCCGGTGCGCCGCAGACCCCCGCCGATCGCGCGGGCGGCCGCCGCCCGCAGGCGGGTCAGCGGCCGGGTCGGGAGGAGGCGCTTCACCGCCCACCGCCGGAGCACTTGGCGGAGGTGCCGTTGAGCGTCGCCGGGTTGAGGGTCTGTCCGGCGGCGACGACGCGGCCGTCGAAGTCGCACAGGTAGAAGTTGAACCAGGACCCGTACGAGGCGGTGCGGGTCAGCGCGTCGAGCCGGCCGGGTGCGGTGGCCAGGGTCTGCTCGATCACCGCCGTGTTGTCGATCAGCGTGCCGGCCAGCTTGTTCAGCGCGGCGATGTCGGCGGCGACGCTGGGCCGGGCGTCGCGCAGCAGCGACGACGTCGCGTCGGCCAGGCCGCTGAGGTTGGTCAGCGCGTCGCCGACCGCCTTGCGGTCCCCGGCCAGCCCGGACACCAGCAGCTGCAGCTGCTTGACGGTCTCCGACAGGCGGGCGTCGCGCTCGTCGAGCGTGCCGAGCACCGTGTTCAGGTTGGTGATGACCCGGCCGATGACCTCGTCGCGGTCGGCGAGCGTGCCGGTCAGCGACGCGGTGCGGCGCAGCAGGTCGGCCACGGTGCCGCCCTCGCCCTGCAGCATCTTGATGATCTCGTACGCGAAGCCGTTGACCTCGTCCGGCGACAGCCCGGCGAACAGCGGCCGGAAGCCGTTGAACACGACCGTCAGGTCCAGCGCGGGCGTGGTCTGCGCGAGCGGGATCAGCCCGTGCTCGGCCAGCGGGGCGGTGCCGCCGGGCCCCTCGGCCAGGGCCAGGTAGCGCTGGCCGACCAGGTCCCGGTAGCGGATCTTCGCGCGTACGCCCGCGGCGACCACGACCTGCTCGTCCACGGTGAACTCCAGCTCCGCGACCGTGCGGTCGACCAGCCGGATCGCCGTCACCTCGCCGACCTTCACGCCCGCGACGCGCACGTCGTCGCCGACCAGCAGCCCGGTCACGTCGGTGAACCGGGCGCGGTAGGTATGCCGGCCGCCGAACCCGAACGAGCCCAGCGTCTGCGCCAGCGCGCCGGTCAGCACCAGCGTGACCGCGGCGAACGCCAGCAGTTTGAGCAGCGGACCCCGCACGCCCGTCATGACGCGTTCACCACCGTTCCACGCAGCAGCGGGCCCCACAGCAGGACCGCGACATCGGGGACCTGCTCGGGCCCGGCCCCCTGAGCCAGGCCGAGCAGGGGTTTGAGCAGCGCCTGCTCCTGCGCGGTGCCGGCCGAGCCCATGTCGGCGTACGGCAGCGGCGAGCGCTTCGCGCCGTATTCGTAGCCGTCGTCGATCGGGTGCTGGGCCGCCGGGACCTTCGGGTCGGGCAGGCCGCGGCACTGCGGGCCGTCGTCGGCGCCGTAGACCGGCCGGTCGGCGGCGGTGTACTTGCCGTTGTCGCGGCCCACTTCGAGGGTGATGTGCATGCGCCCGGTGCTGAACACCTTCTCCACCCGGGGCTGCAGGGCGACCAGGCCGCGCAGCAGGCACGGATACTCCGGGGCGTACGCCGCCAGCAGTTCCAGCACCGGGCGGCTGACCTGCCCGACCTGGACGATGCGCGCGTCGTGCCGGTCCAGGAACTCCCGCCCGCGCCCGGCCAGGTCGGTGGTGTCGGCGAGGAAACGGCTCAGCTCCGCGCGCTGGTCGACGACGGTCCGCGCGGTGACGGTGACGTCGCGCAGCAGCGCCAGCAGGTCCGGCAGCGCCCCGTGGTAGACGTCGAGCACCTGCGCCAGCCGCTTGACGTCGGTCGCGATGACCGGCATCTGCTCGTTGAGCGCGGCCAGGTACGCGTTGGCGGTCGTCAGGTTCCGGCCGAGCTGGTCTCCGCGGCCCTCCAGGGCGTACGCGAGCGCGCCGAGGGTCGCGGCGAGCTTGTCCGGTTTGATCGACTGGAGCACGGGCAGGGCCCGGTCGAGCACCTGCTCCAGCTCGACGGCGCTCGCCGACCGGTCCTCATCGATGACGGCCCCGGGGCGCAGCCGCGGCCCGGCGGGAGCCGCCGGGGACACGAGTTCCACGTAGCGCTCGCCGAACAGCGTCTTGGGCAGCAGCCGGGCCGTGACGTCGGCCGGGACGAGGCCGATCAGCGCCGGGTCCAGGGCCAGCCGCAGCGTGGCCGCGTCGCCGTCGGCGCTGACCTCGCGCACGTCGCCGATGACGACGCCGCGCAGTTTCACGTCCGCACCCTCGGACAGCTGCATGCCGACGTGGCCGGTGCGCAGCGTCACCCACTCCACCGGCGTGAACGCCCGCTGATACACCAGCACCGACAGCGCCAGGGCGCTCACCAGCCCCAACACGAACCCGGCCCCCAGCAGCCGTTGACGCATCGCCGTCACCCCGCGATCCGCACGGTCGTGCCCGCGCCCCAGATGGCCAGGGACAGGAAGAAGTCGACGACGTTCACCGCGACGATGGCGGTGCGCACCGCGCGACCGACCGCGATGCCGACGCCCGCCGGGCCACCGGTCGCGGTGAACCCGTAGTAGCAGTGGATCAGCACCACCAGCACGCTGAACACCAGCACCTTGCCGAACGACCAGAGCACGTCGCCGGGCGGCAGGAACAGGTCGAAGTAGTAGTCGTAGGTGCCCGGCGACTGCCCGAAGTACACGGTGGCGATGCCGCGGGTGGCGATGTAGCTGGCCAGCAGGCCGAGCACGTACAGCGGGATCACCGCGACGAAACCGGCGATCATGCGGGTGGTGACCAGGAACGGCACCGAGGGGATCGCCATCACCTCCAGCGCGTCGACCTCCTCCGAGATCCGCATCGCGCCAAGCTGCGCGGTGAACCCGCAGCCCACCGTCGCCGACAGGGCCAGTGCCGCGACCAGCGGCGAGATCTCCCGGGTGTTGAAGTAGGCGGAGATGAAGCCGGTGAAGGCGCTGCTGCCGAGCTGGTTGAGCGCCTGGTAGCCCTGCAGCCCGACCTCGGTGCCGGTGAAGAAGGTCAGAAAGCAGATCACGCCGATGGTGCCGCCGACCACGGCCAGGCCGCCGGTGCCGAAGCTGATCTCGGCGAGCAGGCGGGCCACCTCCCGCTTGTACCGGCGCAGCGTGCGCGGCGTCCACGCCGCCGCCTTCAGGTAGAAGGCGAGCTGACCGCCGAGGTCGTCCAACAGCCGCCACATGTCAGGACCCCTTCTGCGGGACGACCTGGAAGTACACCGCGGTCAGCACGAAGTTCAGCGCGAACAGCAGCATGAAGGTGATCACCACGGACTGGTTGACGGCGTCGCCGACGCCCTTGGGCCCGCCCTTCGCGTTCATCCCCAGGTACGTCGCCACCAGCGCGGCGACCAGGCCGAAGACCAGCGCCTTCAGCTCCCCGGAGATCAGGTCGGGCAGCTGCCCGAGTGCCTGGAAGCTGGCCAGGTACGACCCCGGCGTGCCGCCCTGCATGATCACGTTGAAGAAGTAGCCGCCGGACACCCCGACGACGCTGACCACGCCGTTGAGCAGTACCGCGACCAGCATCGACGCGAGCACCCGCGGCACGACGAGCCGGTGCACCGGGTCGATGCCCAGCACCCGCATCGCGTCCAGCTCCTCGCGGATCTTGCGGGCGCCGAGGTCGGCGCAGATCGCCGAGCCGCCCGCCCCCGCGATGATCAGCGCGGTGACGATCGGGCCCGCCTCGCGCACCACCGCCAGCACCGACGCCGCACCGGTGAACGACTGCGCGCCGAGCTGGCGCACCAGCGACCCCAGCTGCAGCGCGATCACCGCGCCGAACGGGATCGACACCAGCGCCGCCGGCAGGATCGACACCGACGACAGGAACCACGCCTGCTGCACGAACTCGCGCACCTGCCACGGCCTGCGGAACACCGCCCGCAGCGCGCTGCCGCAGAAGATCAGGAAGTCGCCGACGGCGACCAGCGCCCTCATGCCTTCTCCTCGCTGCGCTCGTCGGCAGCATGAACGCGGGCCTGCACGATTCGCTCGCTGCGCTCGCTCATGCGCGGTCCTCATAGGCCGGCGGCTCGAACGAACCGGGCGGCGGGTTCACCCCGTGGGCGGCGCACCACCGGCCCGGGGGCCGCTCGGCGCGGCGCGGGCCGCCGTCGGACGGGCGCAGTTGCGTCGGGATCGGCGGCAGGGCGGCCAGGCGGCGGCCGGAGGCGGCCTCGGCGGCCAGCTCGTCGGCGTCCTTCTCCTCGGACATCCCGATCGGGCCGACCCGCTGCGCGTTCAGGAACTGCCGCACCACCGGCTCGGTGCTCGACAGCAGCATCTCCCGCGGCCCGAACATGGCCAGGTGCCCGTGGTAGATCAGCCCGATGTTGTCGGGCACCGTGCGGGCGGTGTTGATGTCGTGCGTGACGATCAGGAACGTCGCGTCGAGCTGCTGGTTCAGATCCACGATCAGCTGGTTCAGGTACGCGGTGCGCACCGGGTCGAGGCCCGAGTCGGGCTCGTCGAACAGCACGATCTGCGGGTCGAGCACCAGCGCGCGGGCCAGGCCCGCCCGTTTGCGCATGCCCCCGGAGATCTCGCCGGGCAGCTTACGCTCCGCGCCGGTCAGGCCGACCATCTCCAGCTTCTCGCCCACGATCACCCGGATCTGCGCCTCGGTCATGCGGGTGTGCTCGCGCAGCGGGAACGCCACGTTGTCGTAGATGTCCATCGAGCCGAACAGCGCGCCGTCCTGGAACAGCACCCCGAACAGCTTGCGCACCTCGTAGAGCTCCCGCTCGGGCAGCGCGGGCAGGTCCCGGCCCTCGATCCAGATCGAGCCGCGGTCCGGGCGCAGCAGTCCGACCAGGGTCTTCAGGAACACCGACTTGCCCGTCCCGGAGGGCCCGAGCAGCACCGAGATCTCGCCCGCGGGCAGCGTCAGGGTCACGTCCGACCACACGGGCGTACGACCGAACGACTTGGTCAGCCCCTCGACCCGCACCTCGACGCCCACCGCGCTCCCTCCGTAGTCCGCCCTCACATATCGCTGCGGGGGCGCTCGGTGTTACACGAGAATTTCGCGCGATCGTTCGGCTCGGGTTTCTGTGCCCGGCCGCAGGCCGATAAGGTGCACGTACTCGTACGTGCGGCGCGGCGGTCGGGGACCCGGGGAGGAGGTGTCGTCGCCTTGACCTGGTCGGAGACCGAACTCGTGGCACGCGCCACCCGCGGCGAGGCCGACGCCACCGCGACCCTGCTGGCCGACGTGCGCCCCGGCGTGATCCGCTACTGCCGGGCCCGGCTCGGGCCGGTCGGCGGCGCGTACACCACCGCCGACGACGTCGCCCAGGACGTCTGCATCGCGCTGCTGCAGGCACTGCCCCGCTACCGGCAGCAGGGCGTACCCTTCTCCGCCTTCGTGTACGGCATCTCCGCCCGCAAGGTCGCCGACGCGCAGCGCGCCGCGATGCGCCACCTGTCCGCCGCCGTGCCGTCGCCGCGCACCGAGGCCGACCCGCTCGACCAGCCCGACGACACCCCCGGCCCGGAGCAGCAGGCCCTGGAGAACGACCAGGCCCGCCGCCTGGCCCGGCTGCTCGACCTGCTCCCCGACCCCCAGCGGGAGATCATCGTGCTGCGCGTCGCCGTCGGCCTCACCGCCGACGAGGTCGGCGTCTCCCTCAACATGTCGGCCGGAGCCGTCCGCGTCGCCCAGTCCCGGGCCCTGGCCCGCCTGCGCGCGCTCGCCGACGACCTGCGCGAGGACGTCGCACAGCAGCCCACGCTGGAGAGGAGGCCGGCATGAGCGACCAAGCCTGCCCGGCTTCCGGGCGCGACGGCGACGAGCGACGGGAGGAGGTGGCATGAGCACGCTGGACCGCGATGACGCGCTGCTGGACGGGCTCGGCCTCGGCGGGGCCGCCCACACCGACGACCCGCTCGCCGGGATGCTGGCCGCGTGGCGGGACGACCTCGTCGAGCCGCCGTTCGCGCCCACCCTCGACCTGGACATCGTCGAGCAGGCCGCCCTGGCCGACCCGATCGACCTGGACTCCGACGACGACGAACCGCCAGCCACCGTGCTCCGGCCCGCCGCCTCGGGTCACTCGGACGCCTCGACCGCCGCGAGCCACGTGGTCGCCGCGGGAGCACCCGCGTCCACGGGCCCGGCGGGATCGTCGCGCCCGCCCGGCCGCCGCGCCGGCCCGGCCCGGCCCGTGCGGGGTGCGCGCCTGCGTCCAGGGCGGATGCTGCTTGCCGCCGCGCTGCTCGTCGCCGTCTTCGGCGGCGGGGTCGTCCTCGGGGCCGGGGCAGGGCAGCCCGGCACCCCGCTGTGGCCGGTCACGCAGCTCGTCTACGCCGAGCGCGCCGACTCCCGCGTCGCCGCGCAGGACACGGCGGAGCTGCTGGCACGGGCTGAGCGCGCGCTACGGGAGCAGCGGCACGGCGACGCCGAGACGCTGCTCCGCCAGGCTTGGGACCGGCTCGGCGAGGTCCGCGAGAAGTCGGACCACGAGCGGCTGCGCGCCGAGCTGACGCGCCTGCTGACCGCGTTCGCCGCGGACACCACGCCGACCACCGCCCCGCTGCCGACGCCGACCCCGGCCGGCTCTCCCGCACCGTCCGCCGGAACCGCCACGCCGACCCCGGGCCGGACCGACAGGCCATCGCCCAGCCCCACCCCGGCCTCCGGCAGCCTCCTGCCGGGTCTGCTGCCCTCGCTGCCGCCGATCCTGCCGTCGCTGCTGCCGGACCTGCCGCTGCTGTGAAACGCCGGAGCTCCACCCGTGGGACACGGGCGGAGCTCCGGACTGCCGAGCGCTGGGATCAGGGGCAGCTCAGGACCCCGTCGAGCGGGTCGGAGCTGCACAGGTCGAAGCCCGGCCCGCCGTCGGCGTTGTCGTTGCCGGCCACCCCGTCATCGATCTTGATGAAGTCGGTGCCTTCCTCGCCGTACACCATGTCGTCGCCCTTGCCGCCGCTGAGCAGGTCGCGGCCCGGCCCACCGTAGATGACGTCGTTGCCGCCCTTGCCGTTGATGATGTCGTTGCCGCCGAGGCCGCAGATGACGTCGTCGCCGAGGGTGCCGTTGATGATGTCGGTCCCCGCGGTGCCGGTGATGGTGCACCCCGGCACGGTCGGGCCGACGGTGGTGAACTCGGTGTCGGCGTTGTTCGTGGTGTCCTGGTCCGGGGTGGCGCTGGTGATGCCGCCGCTGTTGCGGATCCTTCCGGTCGCGGTCGGGTCGACCCTCACCACCAGCGTGAACTGGGCCGTGTCGCCGGAGCCCAGGCTCGCCCGGGTGGCCGTCACCTCACCGGTGCCGCCCGCCGGCGGCGTTGACAGCGTCCAGCCGGCGGACGGCGTCGCGAACGACACGAAGGTGGTGCCGGCCGGGATCCCGTCGCGCAGCACGACCGACTGGGCGGTGTTCGGCCCGGCGTTGCGTACGGCGATGGTGTAGGTCAGGTCCGAGCCGGCGGTCACCGGGTCCGGTGCGTCGATCTTCGTGATGGCCAGGTCCGCCGACGGCTGCTGCACCGTGGTCGTCGCCGTGGCGCTGTCGTTCGTCGCGTCGGGGTCGGTCGTGGCGCTGCTGACGGTCGCCGTGTTGGTGAGCGTGCCGGTCACGCCCGTGCCGACGTTCACGACGATGGTGATCACGGCTCCGGCCGCGTCGGCCGCGAGTGTCGACGCGCTCGCGGTCACCGTGCCGCCGCTGCCCACGGCGGGCGAGTCGAGCGTCCAGCCGCCCGGCGCGGTGGCCGACACGAACGTGGTGCCGGCGGGCAGGGTGTCGGTCAGCTCCACCGACTGCGCCGCACCGGGACCGGCGTTGGCCACGGTGATCGTGTAGGTGAGGCTCTGCCCTGCCGTCACCGGGTCCGGGTTGTCGGTCTTGGTCACCGCGAGGTCCGCCTCGTCGGTGGCGGGCGGGCTGTTGCGGGGGCTCGGCGTGCCGGCCGAGAAGTCGACGCTGTTGTTGTCGGTGTCGACCTGCCCGCCGTCGTCGCGCAGCGCGGCGGTGGTATTGGTCAGCGTCGGCGCGGGGCTGGCCTCGGCGGACGACGCCGAGGTGCCGTAGCCGACGAAGTCGCGCACTCCCGCGACGGTGTCGCAGCCTGTGGCGCAGGCGAGCGGCGTCTGGTTGGTGACCAGGGCGACCTTGCCGGAGCTGAGGCTCATCGAAACGTTGCCGACGGCGTTCGGGGCGGGCAGCGGCGTCGTGCCGCCGGGACCCTGAGCTTCCTGGACGAGGTAGTACGTCCCCGGGAGGATCTCGCCGCTCAGCGGGGTCGTCTGCCACGTGTTGCCGGCCGCGCTGGCGTACTGGACCGTCCACCCGGTCACGTCGACTGCGGCCGCGCCCCGGTTGTACAGCTCGATGAAGTCGTTGGTGTAGGTCGCGCCGGTGTTGCCGCCGCCGCCGTACACCTGGCTGATCACGATGTCGGGCGAGACCGCCAGCGCGGGCGTGGGCAGGGACAGACCCGCGACCCCCACCGACAGGCTGACCACGGCGGCCGACGCCGCCCTGCGGACCCACTGACGCATGCGTACCTCCTCGAGCCCCGGACCGGGGACCTGCTGCTCCTGTCCGATCAACTGGGGAGGTTCGAGTTAGTTACTTATTGCAACTATCTGACTACTTAACGTCCAGTCGATGATGCCGTTGCAGCGCGCCTGCCACAGCTCGCGGCGCGCGTCCCTCGCACGGCTAACCCGCAGCGACTGCGGGCTCCCCGTGGATTTCCGAGGGCCAGTCGCCGAGCAGGTGGCGGCACAGCAGCGCCGCGTGCGACAACGGGGTACGCAGGTCGGTTGGGTCGCCGTTGAGCGTGTAATCCAGCAGCACCAGCGGGCCGCGCTCGGCCAGCTCACGCAGCCGCGCCACCTCGGCGGCGGCAGCGCCTTCCAGCACGTGCCGGTACGTCGGCAGGTAGATCTCGCGGCGTGCGTGCTCGTAGCCGAGCAGGACCGTCCCGTGCAGACCGCGGCGGTGACCCAGCGGCGGGCCGTAGGAGGCCGCGGTGCGTTTGAGGCCGCGCATCGCGGTGACCGCGAGTTTGCTCTGGTCCACATCGGCGCGCATGAAGACCTTCAGGGCCTGCCAGACGCCCTCGACGGACTGGCTGGTCACGCCGGGCGTGAACGGCACCGGGATGTCGCCGTGCGGGTAGAACGGGCTCAGCCGCACCCACGGCTGCGGTCCACGCGAGGTCACATCGACGACTACGGCTCCCGGATACGCCGCCTCGATCGACGCCGCAGCTCGACGCCTGCTCGCCAGCCGCACATGCATGAACGCCTCCCGTCGCCACGACTCTCACATGATGTCGAGCCGGTATGACACCAAAGCGCTCCCGGTACCGCACATGACAACGCAAACTGTGCCGCGTAACATGACGCACATGCCAACGCTCAACATCACCCTCTCTCTACCGCAAGATGAGATCGACAGCATCCGGGAGGCGGCTGGCACCGAGTCGCTGGCTAGCCTGACAGCCCAAGCGCTTCGCCGCGAGTTGCGGGCCCGCAGTGCTGAGGCATACAGCGCCTGGAACGAGTCGCTGCCCACCGAGGTCAGGGCTGATCTGGACGCGTGGGACACCGCACCCATGCCCGGGTGGGACGCATGAGGCGCGGCGACGTACACGAGTACGCCATCGGCTCTCGCGTCCTACGGGCTGTCATCGTATCTGCGGACCAGTACCACCCCGGTCGAATCGCCATGGCACCTGTGGTAGAGGTAGACCCTCAGGGAAAAACATTCGGCCTCAGCGTGCCCACCGGCGCTAATGATCCACTCACCGGCAGCGTCGACGTGGGCAGGCTGCGCCCAGCCGACCCTGATCTCATTCGAGCACGGGTGGGAAGAATGTCGACGGCCACCATGGGCCGCGTCTCCTCAGCTCTGCGGGACTTCCTCGACCTGGATTGAACACCACTCAGTCAGGCAGGCCCAGCTTGCTCCCGAGGGCTTGCCCGACTCGACCTATCGTGCTCAGACTTCGGTGACCGTCAGCACGCGGGCGTTCGGGGCGAGGTCGCCGATCTCGGCGCGCAGCTTGGCGCGGTCCGGGTCGGCCATGTAGTCGTCGAGTCCGGCGCGTGAGGCGAACGAGATCACGTGCACCTCGGCCTCCGGGCCGCGCAGCCGCTGCTCCAGCAGGCCGCCGTGGCGCGGCAGCAGCGCCAGCACGTCGTCCTCGTACCGCTGCACGGTCTGCTCGTGCCCGGCCGGATAGTCGACGACGGCCACCAGCCGCAGCCGCGGTGCGACGGTCGGCCCGTCGAGGCGCTTCCAGAAGTGCACGTCGGACACGTCGCCGGGATACCCCTCGGTGCGGCCGGTGGCGACGTACCCGTGGCGGCGGTAGAACTCGGGGGCCTGGAACGTGAACGACGAGACGCTGATCCGGTCGCAGCCGCGGGCCCGGGCCTCGTCCTCGGCGGCGGCCAGCAGGCGGCCGCCCCAGCCGTCGCGACGGTGCTCGGCGTGCACCCACACCATCGAGATCCCGGCGCTGGTGCCCCAGGTCCAGCCGGTCAGCCCCGCGATCACCGCGCCGTCCGGGCCGGTCACCCGCACGGACAGGGACCGTTCCTCGTGTACGCCCACCGCGGCGTTGTTGAACGCGGTCAGCTCCCGGTCCAGCAGCTCGGTGAGTTCCTCGTCCTTGTCCCCCACCACCAGCAGCGCGGACGTGTATGCGTCGGTCACCCGCGGAGTATCCCCATCCCGATCATCACCGAGCAACCCGGTTCTCACACCGGGTTGGGCTGGAAGCTGGCCGTGATCAGGGCGAACTCGTCGAGGTTGTCCTGCCACTGCGACTCCGGCGTCGACCAGTAGATGGCGTGCGCCTGCTTCGGCCCGGTGACGAACCCGCGGTTGATCACGTGGACCCGCCCGGAGGTGCCCTGGTAGGTGAACTCCCAGTCCGCGCAGGCGAGGAAGTAGTCGACCTTGACGATGCGCACCCGCCGGTAGTCGTTCCAGTGGCCCGCGCGCACGCGGTTTCCCTCCTGGCGGGTCCAGTCGGCGACCGGGTCCTTCTTCGGGCTGTCGGACTGGTCGATGAGCAGCAGGCGGCCGCCGTCGGGCTCCTTGAACCGCACGATGGTGCGGTCGCGGGTGACCTTCCACGAGCGCGGCACGGCCACCGCGAAACCGGTGCGGTCCTTGTACAGGTACCAGCCCTCGGGCAGCACCAGCCCGCTCGGCGACGGCGAGGGCGACGGGCTCGGCGAGGCCGCCGTGGACGGGCTCGCGGCCGCCGAAGGCGCCTGGCCGGCGGCGGCGTCACCGCGCGGCTTGCCGCCCAGGCGCGGCACGACCACGACCGCGATCACGGCCAGCACCACGGCCGCCGCCGCGGCGATCGCCAGCAGGCGGCCCTTGCGGGGTCGCGCCACCAGCGCCCCCTCGGGCGGGCCTGGCACCTCGGCCGAACCCACCGCACGATCGCCCAGGCCAGACCCGGCCCGCTGACCGGGCACGGCTGCCGCCGCCGAGGCGGGCTTCGGCTTCGACGCGGTCGACCCGGCCCCCGCTGCAGCGGCGGCGACTGCAGGTGCGATTCCCGGCACAGCCGTGGCACCGCCACCGGCGGCGGGCAACTTCGGTTCGGCAGGCGTCTTGGCCTTGGCCGATGCCTTGGGCTTGGCAGATGCGTCGGCCTTGGCAGGCGCATGGGAGTCGGCGGGTGTCTGCGGCTCGGCGGGTCGCTGCGGGTCGGGCAGTGTCCGGGCCGGTCGCTCGGCCTCGGGCGCGGCCGGCGTGGCGGCGGCTCGTGCGGGCAGCGCCAGGGGCGGCGAGGTCCGCCGCTGGCCGGGAACACCACCGGGGCGTACGCCCGAAAGGAATCCCCCGCCGCCGCGGCGGCCGACGGCCACCCGCAGCAGCACCTGCTCGGCCTCGGCCGCGGTCATGCGCAGGCGCGGGTCCTTGCGCAGCAGGCCCGTGAGCAGCGGCTTGAGCGGTCCGGCCAGGCGGGGCGGGGCGGGTTCCTCGGTGGCGAGCGCGGCGAGTGTCGCCATCGCGTTCGGCCGCGCGTACGGGGACTGGCCCTCGACGGCGGCGTAGAGCGTCGCGCCCAGCGACCACAGGTCTGCGGCCGGCCCGACCTCGCCGCCTTCGACGCGTTCCGGGGAGATGTAGGACGGTGAGCCGAGGATCAGGCCGGTCCGGGTCACGGCGGGGTCGCCGGGCAGGGTGGCCAGGCCGAAGTCGGTGAGCACGACGCGGCCGTCGTCGCCGAGCATGACGTTGCCGGGCTTGACGTCGCGGTGCAGCATGCCCGCCCCGTGCGCGGCGCGCAGCGCGGCCAGCACGCCGAGGCCGATGTCGGCGACCTTGACCGGGGCCAGCCGTCCCTGCTCGCCCATCAGCGCGGCCAGGGACTTGCCCTGCAGGTACTCCATGACGATCCAAGGACGACCGTCGACGGTGACGACGTCGAAGATGCGTACCACGTTGGGGTGGCTGAGCCGGGCGATCGCGCGGGCCTCGCGCAGCGAGCGGGCGTTCATCTCGGCGCGCTCGTCCTCGGTGAGGCCGGCCGGGGGGACGACCTCCTTGACCGCGACGTCGCGGTGCAGGGTCTCGTCGCGGGCCAGCCAGACCATGCCCATCCCGCCCTGGCCGAGGGGTTCGAGCAGCCGGTACCGGTCTGCGAGGACACGAGGTGGCACAGCGGGCATTCGAGGACCCTACCCAAACGGGTGAAGCCCTACACCACGCAGGGAACCAGAGTGTGATCCAGATCCGACGAGACCTTCAGCCGTATGATGCCAACCGTTCGGCGCACCGGAGCCACCGTTCGGCGCGTGTCAGGACGACGAACGGCAAGTCCGACGGCCCGAGCTGCGTATCCTCCCTCGCACCGTTGATCCGTCCCCTTCGTGCGAGGAGGCACGTGCCATGGGTGAACCCGCACCCGACCGGCGACCCGGCGATCGCGATCACAGTCCGTGGAACTGGCTGCTGATCATCCCGATCGTGCTCCCGCTGATCACGACCTTCTACAACGCGTCCAGTCCGGACCTGCTCGGCTTCCCGCGTTTCTACTGGCAGCAGCTGGCCTACATCCTCGTCGGCGTCAGCACCACGACCCTGGTGTACCGGATGACCAAGCGCCGGAACAGGGAGGGCTGACCATGTGGCGTGACCATCTCACCGAGATCATCGTGTTCGCGGTGCTGTTCGTCGGCGTCAGCGTGCTGGGCTTCGTGGCCGCCAAGTGGCGGCGGCCGACCGACATGGAGCACCTCGACGAGTGGGGCCTGGGCGGGCGCAACTTCGGCTCGTGGATCACCTGGTTCCTGGTCGGCGGCGACCTCTACACGGCGTACACCTTCGTCGCCGTGCCCGCGCTGGTCTTCGGCGCCGGGGCGATGGGCTTCTTCGCGGTGCCGTACACCGTCATCATCTACCCGCTGTTCTTCCTGGTCCTGGTGCGGTTGTGGTCGGTGTCGCACCGGCACGGCCTGGTCACCCCGGCCGACTTCGTGCGCGCCCGGTTCGGCTCCCCGACGCTGGCGCTGCTCGTCGCGATCACCGGCATCGTCGCCACGATGCCCTACATCGCGCTGCAGCTCGTGGGCATCGAGGCGGTGCTCAAGACGATGGGCGTCACCGGCGAGTCCACCCTGGCCAGGCACGCGCCGATCATCATCGCGTTCGCCATCCTCGCCGCGTACACCTACCAGTCCGGGCTGCGCGCCCCCGCGCTCATCGCGTTCGTCAAGGACACGCTGATCTACATCGTGATCCTGGTCGCGGTGTTCTGGCTGCCGTCGCAGCTCGGCGGCTGGGGCGCGATCTTCGGCGCGGCGCAGGCGAAGTACGACGCCAGTCCCGCGGCCGGTGACGGGCTGCTGCTCAACGCCAACAACCAGCTGCAGTACATCACGCTGGCGTTCGGCTCGGCCCTGGCGCTGTTCCTCTACCCGCACTCGGTCACCGGCGTGCTCGCCTCCCGCAACCGCGACGTGATCAAACGGAACATGTCCGCGCTGCCCGCGTACTCGCTGCTGCTGGGCCTGCTCGCGATGCTCGGCTTCGCCGCGATCGCCGCCGGGGTCAAGCCGCTGCCCGGCGCGAACCCGGGCTCGGTGGACACCAACACCATCGTGCCGGTGCTGTTCGACAAGCAGTTCCCGGACTGGTTCGCGGGCGTCGCGTTCGCCGCCATCGGCATCGGCGCGCTGGTCCCCGCCGCGATCATGTCGATCGCCGCGGCGAACCTGTTCACCCGCAACATCTACAAGGAGTACCTCAACCGCGAGGCCAGCCCCGCCCAGGAGGCCAAGGTCAGCAAGGTCGCCTCGCTGGTGGTGAAGGTCGGCGCGCTGCTGTGCATCGTGCTGCTGGACCCGCAGTTCTCCATCGACCTGCAGCTCATCGGCGGCGTGATCATCCTGCAGACGCTGCCGTCGGTGGCGCTGGGCCTGTTCACCCGCTGGTTCCACAAGGGCGCGCTGATCACCGGCTGGGTCGCGGGCATGGGCCTGGGCATGTGGATGCTCTACCAGATCGCCAACCCGGCGACCGGGCGGATGCACTTCGCCGGCTCGGCGTTCCCGCTGGAGAAGTTCGGCTTCGGCACCAAGGCGACGATCTACGTCGGCTTCGTCGCGGTGCTGGTCAACATCATTTTCGCGGTACTGGCGACGCTGGTGCTACGGGCCGGGAAGGTCACCGACGGGCCCGACGCGACCGAGCACGACGACTACTTCGTCGACGAGGACTCGCCCCGGCGCGGCATCGACTCCGAAGGGGAGCCGGTGGCCGTCGCCTGAGCCGTGCGGGCCGCCGCGGGCATCGTACGCGGCGGCCGGGCACGGCCGAGGGTGGGCGCGGAGGTCCCCCGCGCCCACCCTTTTCCCGTCTCTACTGCAGGTAGCCCTCGACCTGCTTGACGTCGCCGGCCTTCGCGTCGTCGGGGTTCTCCCCCGCGTCCTTGAGCGCGCGGCGGCGGCGCAGCAGGTCCCAGCACTGGTCGAGGGTCTCCTCCAGCGACTGGAGCCGGGCGGACTCGGTCTCGGGGTCGATCGCGCCCTGCACGCGCTTGGTCCGCAGGTCGTGCTCCTCGGCGACCAGCGAGTCGATCCGCGCGAAGATCTGCTTCTCGTCCATACCCCCCAGCCTGACACGCCCCGCGCCCGCCTGCCCGCCGATCCGGCCGGGCGGGGTCAGCCGAGCCAGCCGTAGAGGCGGTCGACGTGGATGCGAACGGCCAGGCGGCCGTCGGCGACCATCGCGGCCCGGTACTCGGCCCAGTCGGGGTGCTCGCCGCGGATGTCCCGATACAGCCCCACCAGCTCCTCCACCGCCGCGTCGAACGGCTCCGCGGCGGTGGCCGACAGCTCGGCGAGCCCTTCCGCGACGGCGTAGGTCCCACCGCCAGGCGTGGTCACGTAGAAGCTGGCCCGGGGGTCGCGGCGCAGGTTGCGCACCTTGGCCCGGTCGGCGGTACTGGAGAACCGAATCACGCCGTCCCCGGCGAGGTAGTCGACGTTGGACAGCTGCGGCCGCCCGTCGCGCTTGACCGTGGCCAGCACACCCCGGCCGGTACGCCCGATGACCTGCCACAACCGGTCCTGCTCGCTCATGCCCATGCCCTTTCCCCGCGGCCCCGGTGCTTCACGCCGCGACCCGGGCGGCCGACATCAGCTCGGCCATCAGCCGCAACTCGTCCAGCATGCCCCGGGCCGCGGCGTCCATGGCGGGGTTCGGCACGAGCGCGCCGTCCGTGTCGACGGCCTGGCGCAAGTGGATGTTGACCGACTCGGCCAGCGGCAGCATGCGCAGCGCGCCGAGCACCGGCTTGAGCTGCTCGACCGCGCGCATGCCGGCCGAGGACATGCCGTAGCTGACGAACCCGGCGGGCTTGTGGTGCCACTCCCGGTAGAGGTAGTCCAGGGCGTTCTTCAGGGGCGCGCTGTAGCCGCGGTTGTACTCGGGCATCACGAACACGAACGCGTCGGCGGCGTCGGTGGTCTCGCTCCAGCGCCGGGTGTGCTCGTGAGCGTACGGGCCGCCGTCGACGGGCTGGCCGGGCTCGTCGTGGAACGGCAGGTCCAGCTCGGCCAGGTCGACGACGTGCACGTCGAACCCGCCATGGGCGGCGGCGACACCGGCGAACCAGCCGCCGATGAGGTGGCCGACCCGTCCGGGGCGGGTCGAAGCGACGACGACGTTGAGGCGGGGCGCAGCAGACTCTGTTGACATGTCACCAACCTAGCGGCGCGGTTGGTGACATGTCAACAAGGGGGTATGGTGCTCCCGTGACCGAACCCCGCTGGCTCGACGAGAAGCAGGCTCGCGCCTGGCGCGGCTACCGGCGCATGCGCGCCCTGCTCGACCTGCAGATCACCCGCGACCTGGCAAACGACAGCGGGCTGTCCGACGCCGACTACGACGTGCTGTCCAACCTCTCGGAGACCTCACCGCACCGGCTGCGGCTCACCGAGCTGGCCGGCACCATGCTCTGGTCCAAGAGCCGCCTGTCGCACCACCTCACCCGGATGCAGCAGCGCGGGCTCGTCGACCGGGAGGAGTGCGTGGGAGACGCCCGCGGCTCGATCATCGTGCTGACCGAAGCCGGGCTCCGCGCCATCGAGGAGGCGGCCCCCCACCACGTCGCCTCGGTACGCCGCCACATGATCGACCTGCTCACCGAGGACGAGATCGCCGCCCTCGACGCCCTCACCCACCGCGTCATCACCCGCCTCACCACCCCCACCTGACCCCCGCCACCGCCAAACCCCCAGCCCACCCGCTCCGCGAGGATGGCAAGGTGCCCTTCCGCTACGAATAGCGATAAGAAGGTGCCCTTCCCTTCGTTTCGGGTCGTCTAACCTGGACCGGCGGGTCGGCGGTCAAGTGTGAAGGGGACGGGTATGGGCAGGACGGCGCTGGTCACTGGCGGTACGGGTGGGCTCGGGTCGGCGGTGACGGCGGCGCTGCTGGAGCGGGGCTGGCGGGTGGTGGTGCCGTGGTACGCGGAGGCGGAGCTGTCCCGGCTGCCCGCGGGGGCGGACGGGCTCGTGCTGGTGCAGGCCGATCTGACCGACGCCGCTTCGGTGGGCGTGTGCGCGGCGCGCGCTGCCGCCGACGCCGACCGGCCGTTGCGGGCCGTGGTGAACCTCGTCGGCGGGTTCGCGATGGGCGGGCGGGTGCACGAGACGCCCGTCGAGCAGTTCGAGGCGCAACTGCGGCTGAACCTGCGCCCGGCGTACCTGGTCTGCCAGGCGACACTGCCGCACCTGGTCGGGGCGGGTGGAGGGTCGGTGGTGCTGGTGTCGAGCCAGGCGGTGCGCAAGCCGTTCAGCGGCGCGGCCGGTTACCTGACCGCGAAGACCGCGGTGCTGGGCCTGGCCGGAACGCTGCACGCCGAGTACGGCAAGGACGGCGTACGCGTCAACACGATCCTGCCCGGGGTCATCGACACCCCGGCCAACCGCGCGGACATGCCCGACGCCGACCGCAAGGGCTGGACCGCCCCCGCCGACATCGCCGACACGGTCGCCTACCTGTGCTCCGACGCCTCGCGGGCCGTCCGCAACGCCCAGATCAACGTCTGAGGCGTCGTCAGGAGTCGCCGCCACGGTTGTAGAGGCCGCCCTCGACGAACATCATCCGGGCCACCGGGTGGCCCGACTCCGATGCCATCCGGAACCACTGCTCGGCGGCTTCGAGCCCGCTGCGCTGCTCCGCCAGGCGGCCCATGTCGAACATCGCCTCGCGGTCACCGGCCCAGGCGGACTTGCTCAGCCAGTGCTCGGCCCCGTCCCAGTCGCCGGTCACCTTGAGCATGCTGCCCAGCGCCCGCATCGCGACGGCATCGCCCTTCTCCGCGGCCGCGCGCATGAGGTCCATGTCGCGCAGCATGCGCCGGGTCATGATCGCGCGCAGGCCGAACCGGCCGGCCGAGCGCATCCAGACCACGATGACGCCGAGCGCCCAGGCGATCCAGCCCACCGTGGTCAGGGTGCCGTTGTCGATCGACAGGCCCCAGACGACGAGCACGGTGCCGAACACCAGGAACAGCATGACTTCCTCCCCAGGACCCGCTGTAACGTTCCCAACACGATGTGTCAGTGTCAAGTGGACGGTGGCCGCCGAGGACAGCATCGCATCGGCCACCGACCAAAAGGACGCCTGTTCAAGGCGGTGGCCGACACCACGGCGCAGGTCCCCGCCCCGGCCCGGTCCGGGACCTGCTCAGCCGAGGTCGGGGTGCGGCAGGTAGCGGTCCAGGGCCATCGAATCGCCGCCACTGGACAGGAACTGGTCCAGGTCGGCGATGGTGAACCGGGCCTCGAGCAGCAGCGGTAGCAGCGGGTTCGGGCCGAGCATGCACAGTTTGGCCGTGCCCGCCGCGCGGTGCCGGGCCAGCACGGCCAGCACCGCGTCCGCGCAGGCCCGGGTGGTACGCCCGCCCGCCGGCCCGACGAGCAGCGCCCCGCCCGACTCGCGCACCATCGCGTAGCCGTCACCGAGCCGGTAGGCGCTCACCCCGGGCAGGGCGGCATACCAGGCGAGTTCGGCGTCGCGGCGGCCGCCTGACGCGTCGGCGTCGAGGTCGGCGATCTCCGCCGGGGTCGCGGGAGCCGGGCGCAGCCCGTGGTCGGGCAGGGCGGCCAGCGGGCCGCGCAGGTACAGCAGCGGGCTCACCGGGCGCATGCCCTGCCGGACATAGAGCGCGAGCGCTCGCGGGTCCGACGAGGCGAAGGTGACCCGGGGCGCGTCACGGGGCAGCAGCGACTCCAGCAGTGACCGGCCCAGACCCGAGGACTGGTGTTCCGGCAGCACGAACAGGTCGGCCAGGTGCAGCAGGCCGCCCCGGGCGAACGTCGCCCCGAACCCGGCCACGGTGTCCCCCGCGAGCCCGGCGTGCAGGCGGCCGTTGGCCAGTTCGCGGTCCAGGTAGTCGGGGCGCTGCGGCCAGCCGCCCAGGTTGCCGAAGCGGTTCGCGACGGCGCGCACGCCGGCCAGATCGGCCGCGCTCGCCTGCCGCACGGAATACACGCTGCGCAGCCTAGACGCCCACGCCCGGCACCGGGCTCCGCCGCGCCATCCACCGCGACCGAGGTGCGGGATCGACGGATGCCCCTTGACGATGTCTATTCACTCAGTGAATAGTGGTGCCATGTCAGCGTCCTATGTGTTGCTGGGGCTGCTGGCGCGGGGGCCGATGCACGGTTACGAGCTGAAACACGCTTACGACCAGCGGTTGCCCCGCGCCAAGCCGCTCGCGTTCGGACAGGTCTACAGCACCCTCGGCCGGCTCGAACGCGACGGCCTCGTCACCCAGGCCGGGCAGGACCAGGCCGGCGGGCCGGAGCGCACGTCCTTCGCCATCACCGGCGAGGGCCGCGGCGCGCTCGAAGCCTGGCTGAGCGAGGTCGAGGCGCCCGCCCCGTACGTCACCAGCGCCCTGCTCAGCAAGGTCGTCGTCGCACTGCTGGTCGCCGACCCCGCCCGAGCCACCACGTACCTGAGCGCGCAGCAGCAGGCCCACACCGCCCGCATGCGCGAGCTCACCCGCCTCAAGTCCGAACAGGACCTCACCGTGGGCGACCACATCGCCGTGGACTACGCCCTCACCCACCTCGACGCGGACCTGCGCTGGCTGCAGAGCGCCCTGCACCGCGTCGCCGACCTGCACCGGGAGGTGCGATCATGAGCCCGATCCTGACCGCCCGCGACCTGACCAAGACCTTCGGCGTGCAGCCCGCGCTGCGCGGCGTCGACCTCGACCTGCACGAGGGCGAGATCGTCGCGGTACGCGGCCGCAGCGGCTGCGGCAAGTCCACCCTGCTGCACTGCCTGAGCGGCATCGTCCGGCCCGACGGTGGGCAGGTGCACTTCCGGGGCGAGCGCCTCGACGACACCGGCGAGGCATACCGCAGCACGCTGCGCCGCACCCGGTTCGGCGTGCTGCTGCAGCACGGCCACCTGGTCGCGGAACTCACCTCGGCGGAGAACGTGGCGCTGCCGCTGCTGCTCGGCGGCGGTTCGCGCCGGGCCGCGCTGGCCGCGGCGGACACCTGGCTGGGTCGGCTCGGCGTGGCGGAGGCCGCCGAGCAGATCCCGGGCCGGCTGTCCGGCGGGCAGTTGCAGCGGGTCGCGCTGGCCCGTGCCATGGTCACCCAGCCCGAGGTGCTGTTCGCCGACGAACCCACCGGGGCGCTGGACTCCCTGGCCGGAGAACTGGTGATGCAGCTGCTCACCAGGGTCGCCCGGGAGCAGGGCACGGCCGTCGTGGTGGTCACCCACGACGCGACGATCGCCGCGTACGCCGAGCGGGAGCTGGTGCTGCGCGACGGCGCGGTGGACCCGACCGGACTCGGTGTCGCCGTCGGGGCGGGCGCATGAGGCCCGGGGTGCTGGTGCGGCTGGCCCTGGCGGGCACGCGCACCGACCTGGTGCGGGTGGTGCTGACCACCGTCACCGCGACCCTGGCGACCGCGATGCTGCTGGTCGCGGCGACCGTGCTGGCCGTCGACACGCCCGAGCCGCAGTACCAGGTGGTCCTGCTGAACCACTTCGACCTGCGGCAGACCGTCGCGGCGACCCTGCTGCTGGTGAGCCTGCCGGTGCTGGCGCTGGCCGCGCAGGCTGGCCGCATCGGAGCGCTGGCCCGGCAGCGCCGCCTCGCCGCGCTACGGCTGGCCGGGGCGACCCCGCGCCAGGTCGTCACCATCGCGGCGGCGGAGACCGGCGTCGCCGCCGCGCTCGGCAGCGGGCTGGGACTGGCCGCCTGCCTCGCCGGGCGGGTGCTGCTGCACCAGCGCAACCCGGAGGGCCGGCTCTGGCTGCCGACCGACGTGTCACCGTGGCCCTGGCTGCTCGTGCTGATCCTGGTGGGGTTGCCCATGGCCGCCGCGTCGGTCGCCGCGTTGCTGCTGCGGCACATGCAGCACTCGCCGCTCGGCGTGGTCCGGGCCGCCGATACGCCGAAGCCGAAGCCGTGGCCCTTGCTGTTCGTGCCGCTGGGTTTCGCGATCTTCGCGGTGACCGAGACCCGCGGCGGCATGAGCGGATCGGTGGTGCTGCGGCTGTTCTTCGGTGGCGCGGTGACCGCGGCCGGGCTGGTGCTCGGCATGGCCTGGCTGAGCTACCAGGCGGGCCGGCTGCTGCACCGGGCCGGACGGGGACCCGCGACACTGCTGGCCGCCCGCCGGCTGATCACCGACCCGTGGAGCGGCAGCCGCACCGTCGGCGTCCTGCTGGTGTGCGCGCTGGTCGCGGGCGGCGGCCTCGGCATGCGCGACCACTACGCGGCGCAGCTGCGCATCTGGCTCCGCCATGAGCCGCCGCCGGAGCTGGTCGACCGGGTCCGGCAGGGCGAGCCGATCGATCCCTTCTTCGCCAGCGGGCTCAAGGGGATCAGCCTGGCGGTCGGTGTCGCCGCCGCGATCGCCGCGATCGGCGTGCTGACAGCACTGCTGGAGGCGGTCGCGGCGCGACGGCGCGCCTTCGCGGCGCTCACGGCCGTCGGCGTGCGGCGGCGCGTGCTGGCGCGGGCCCTGCTCTGGCAGGCGCTGCTGCCGGTCGCGCTGATGATGCCCGCCGCCGTCGTCCTGGGCGCGGGCATGGTCCACCAGATCCTGCCCGAGATGTACAACATGGTGTTCACGGCGCGCATGATTCCCGGCTGCACGGTCGGGGACTGCGTCACCGGGGACTTCTCGTACCAGCACGAGACGTGGTTCGCCGACTGGGCCGAGGTCGCCCTGGTCAGCGCCGCGGGCATCGGGCTGGTGGCGCTGATCGCGGGCCTGGCCGCGGCGACCTTGCGCACCCGCACCGACCTCCAAGACCTGCGGGCCGCCTGAGCCGCGCCCGTTCCCGGATCATGCCGTCACGGGGCGGCATGATCCGGGAACGGGCCGATGAGCGTGGCGACCGCGGCGCGCAGGTTGTCGCGGGCCGCCTCGGGCGCGCCGAGGTAACCCGCGACCATCGCCCCGTCGCGCAGCATGACCAGGGTGTCCGCGCCCAGCCGCGGGTCCGCGTACCCCATGGTGGTCAGCAGGTCGACCAGGGCCGCGCGGAACCACCCGCGGTGAGCCACGACCGCCTGGTGCACGGGGTGAGCCGGGTCCGGGAACTCGGCCGCGGCGTTGATGAACGGGCAGCCCCGGAACCCGGGCGCGCAGATGTCCTCGCCGATGCCGTCGACCAGCAGCCCGAGCAGCTCCGACGGATCGGGCACCTGCGCGACGGCCGCGGCGAGGCGGGCGCGGATGGCCGCGTCGGCGTGCTCGACGTACGCGCGGACCAGGTCGTCCTTGCCGGGGAAGTGGCGGTAGAAGGTGGCGCGGGTGACCTGCGCCTGCTCGATCACCCGGTCCACGCCCACCGCGTGGATGCCCTCGGCGTAGAAGACCTGTGCCGCGCCCGCGAGCAGGCGCTCGCGGGCCGCGGAAGGCCGTACGGTCATCTCGGTCACCTGACCAGGGTAGGGACCCGGACTCAGCGCGCGTTGCGCACGGCCCAGGCCAGGGACTGATCGGCCACTTCCTGCCAGCCGTCCTGCCCGACGGTGTAATGGCTGCGGCCGGGGTACTCGCGGTATTCGGTGAGCGCCGACGAGTGCCGGTAGAGGCGGTGGTTGGACCGGTTCACCGAGGCGGGCACGATGTGGTCGGCGCCGCCCGCGACGAACAGCAGCGGCGCGCGGTCGTCGCGGCGCACGTCGACCTTCAGCGGCGAGTTCGGGTCCAGGTTGGCGAAGGCGCCCTGGAACAGGGCGCGTGCGGCGGCCGGGACGTGGTAGCGGTCGTAGACCTGCCGCGACTGCTCGGCGGTGAGCGTGTTGGTGAAGGCGTAGTGGAACTGCTCGGGGGTGAGCGGCACGGCCTTCTTGCGGTTGGCCGGGTTGCCCAGCACCGGTGAGGCGGCCTTGAGCTGGGTGAGCGGGAGCCGGTGGACGCCGCGGATCTGGCCCGAGTTGATGGCGACACCGGCCGCGCCCAGGCCACGGCCGAGCAGGATCTGCGTCAGGGCGCCGCCGAACGAATGGCCCATGATGATCGGCCGGGTGTCGAGGTCGGCGATGATCCGCTCGTAGTGGTCGGCGACCTCGCCGACGCCCAGGCCGGCCAGCGGCGACGGGTCCCGGCGCAGCGCCTCGACGCCGCCCTCCAGGCCGGGCCAGGACGGGGCGAGCACCCGGAAGCCCTGCTCGGTGTAACGCTCGATCCAGTGCTCCCAGCTCAGCGGGGTCATCCACAGGCCGTGGATCAGCACGATCGTGTCGGGGGCGGTCATGGCCGGTCAACTCCTCGTTCGTAGTAGACGGAACGTTCTGTCTACGTTTGAATCTACGCTCGGCGGTGGCGCGAGTTCAAGGGGAGGGAGAACGGTCGTTCTATGAGCTGGGTCACGGTGGTGGCGCGCGGGATAGGGTGCGGGCATGACCGGTTCGGCGCTCGACGCGCTCAGCTCCGCAGGCCTCGACCACCGCGTGATCCGGCACGGGCCGGTGCGCAGCCTCGCCGAGGCGGCGGCCGCCCGGGGTGTGGAGATACCCGACGTGGTGAAGACGATCGTGGTGCGGCGCGGGGATGACGATTTCCTGTTCGTGCTCGTCCCGGGCGATCGGGTGATCTCGTGGCCGAAGCTGCGGGCGCTGCTCGGGGTGTCCCGGCTGTCCATGCCGGACGCGAACGAGGCGAAGAACGCGACCGGGTACGAGCGCGGGACGATCACGCCGTACGGGTCACTCAAGCCGTGGCCGGTGATCGCCGACGAGCGGCTGCGCGGGCGGGAGATCACGCTCGGCGCGGGCGAGCACGGGGTGGCCGTCGCGGTCGACGCCGACGCGGCGGTGAACGGTCTCGGCGGCACGTACGCCGACGTCACCGACCCGGAACCGGTGAAGTAACCGCGAAACCACGCCGCCGGCCGCAGCTCAGGCGCGATGTCGGGTTAAGAAGGTGCCCTTCCTCTACGCGGAGCGATGGGAAGGTGCCCTTCCTTTCTGCAGGGCGTGGGCGAGGCGGGTGATGGCTTCCTCGTGGTGGGCGGGTGGGGCGGCGGCGTAGGTGAGGCGCAGGTGGGGGGCGGGGGGCTCGGCGGCGTACCAGGGGCGGCCGGGGAAGACGATGACGCCCTCGGTGGCTGCCGCGGTGGCGAGGGCGACGTCGTCGGTGCCGTCGGGCAGCGGGGTCCAGAGGTGCAGGCCGCCGCGGGGGACGGTCGGTGGGACCAGGTCGGGTAGGTGGCGGCGGAGCGCGGACAGGAGGGCGTCGCGGCGGTCGCGCAGGGATGAACGCAGGGCGCGGCGGTGGCGGGTCCAGGCCGGGGAGGTGACGAACTCCAGGGCGGCCTGCTGGAGTGGGCCGGCCACGTAGAAGTCGTCCAGGAGGCGGGCCGCGCGCAGGCGCGCGCCGGCAGGCCCGCGGGCGCCGATGGCCGCCACGCGCAGGCCGGGAGCGGTCGCCTTGGTCAGCGAGCGCAGGTAGACGACGTGGCCGTCGGGGTCGTCGGCGGCCAGCGGCGGCGGGGCCTCCCCGTCGATGGTGAGGTCGCGGGCGTAGTCGTCCTCGATGAGGAACGCGCCGGCGGCGCGCACGGCCGCGGCGACTTCGGCGCGGCGGTGCCCGGCCAGGGTCGCGCCGTGCGGGTTGGCGTACAGCGGCTGGCAGTAGAACAGCCGCGCGCCGGTGCGGGCGAAGGCGGCGGCGAGCTGGTCGGGGCGTACGCCGTCGGCGTCGGCCGGGACCGGCACCACCCGCAGCCCGGCGGCCCGCGCCGCGGCCAGCGCGCCGAGGTAGGTCGGCGACTCGACGAGCACCGTGTCGCCGGGGGCGCTGAGCGCGCGCAGCGCGGTGGACAGTCCGGCCTGGCCGCCGGCGCAGATCACCATGTCGTCGGCGCGCAGTCCGGCCCCGGCCTCGCGGGCGAACCAGGCCCGCAGGTCCGCGCGCCCCTCGACGGGGCCGCGCTGCCACGCCGCGGGCTGGCGGGCGGCCCGGGTCAGCGCCGCGCCCAGTGCGGCGGCGGGCTGCAGGTCGGCGTCGAGGTAGCCGCCGACCAGCGGGATCGCCCCGGCGGGCGGTAACGCCAGTAACGCCTGCAGCTCCTCGTCGCCCGGCGGGCGCGCCCCGAGCGCGACGGTCTGCCAGGACAGGTCGGGCACGGTGGGCTCGTCGGGCGGGACGGCCACGAAGGTGCCCTTGCCGGGCCGGGCCTCGATCACGTTCTGTGCCACCAGCTGCCGGATCGCCTCGGCGACGGTGACCGGTGAGGCCTGGTGGCGGGCGGTCAGCTCGCGTACCGACGGCAGCCGGGTCCCCGGGCCCGCGGCGGCGGCGAGCCCGCGCAGATCTTGGATAACGCGGGCCGCTGCGTTATCGTTACTCATGACGGACAAGAGTAGCGCTACTGTCCCCGAAACGGTAACAGCGGACCGGGTCACCGGACTGGCCCTGGGCGCGGTCGGGGTGCTGGCGTTCAGCATGTCGCTGCCCATGACCCGGATCGCCGTGCAGCAGCTCGACCCCTGGTTCGTCGCCTTCGGCCGCGCGGTCGGCGCGGCCCTGCTCGCCCTGGCCTACCTGCGGTTCACCGGCGCGCCCCGGCCCAGCCGCGCCCAGTGGCGGCGGCTGGCCGTCGTCGCCCTCGGTGTCGTGGTCGGGTTCCCGCTGTTCACGTCGCTGGCGCTGACCACGCAGACGTCCGCGCACGGGGCCGTCGTGAACACCGTGCTGCCCGCCATGACCGCGATCTTCGCGGTGCTGCGGGCCGGTGAGCGCCCGCCGCCCGCGTTCTGGGCCGCCGGCGCGGCCGGGCTGCTGGCCGTGCTGACCTTCCTGGTCACCAGCGGCGCGGTCCAGGGCGCGCTCACCGTCGCGGACCTGTTCCTGCTGGTCGCGGTGGTGCTGTGCGGCCTCGGGTACGCCGAGGGCGGCGCGCTGTCACGAGAGCTCGGCGGCGCGCGCACCATCTGCTGGGCGCTGCTGGTGTCGCTGCCGGTCACCGTGCCGGTGACGATCGCCGCCGCGGTGGCCCATCCCCCGCGCGCCGACACCACCGGCTGGACCGCGTTCGGCTACCTCACCGTGATCTCCATGTTCCTCGGCTTCTTCGCCTGGTACGCGGGCCTGGCCCGGGGCGGCATCGCCCAGGTCGGCCAAGTCCAGCTCACCCAGCCCGTGCTCACCCTGGGCTGGTCGGCGCTGCTGCTGGGTGAGACGGTGACTCCCGCCTCGATCGGGGCCGCGCTGGTGGTGCTCGCCTGCGTCGTGCTCATCCAGCGCACCCGTGCGAGCGCGCCCGCGCCCGCCGTCGGAAAGGTCTGACCATGTACACACCCGCCCACTTCGCCGCCGACGAGTCCGCCGTCCGCGAGCTGCTGACGAACCACGGTGCCGCCGACCTGGTCACCGCGACCGCGGACGGCCTGGTCGCGACCACGCTGCCGTTCGTGTACGACCCGGACACCGGCCCGCACGGCGCGCTGCTCGGCCACCTGGCCCGCAACAACGACCAGTGGCGCCGCCCCGTGCTGGGCGAGGCCTTGGCGATCCTGCGCGGCCCCGACGCCTACGTCTCGCCGACCTGGTACGCGGCCAAGGCCGAGCACGGGCGGGTCGTGCCGACCTGGAACTACACCGTCGTGCACGCGTACGGCGAGCTGGTCGTGCACGACGACCCGGACTGGACCGGGGCGCTGGTGCGCCGGCTGAGCGACCAGCACGAAGGCCACCGCCCGCAGCCGTGGTCGGTCGACGACGCCCCGGCGGCGTTCGTCACCGGCCAGCTGCGCGCGATCGTCGGCATCGAGCTGCGCATCACCCGCATCGAGGCCAAGTGGAAACTGAGCCAGAACCGCTCGGCGGCCGATGTGGACGGTGTCGTCGCCGGGCTGCACGCCGACGGTGCGTCTGCCGCCGCCCACGCCGTGGACCGCGCCCGGCGCAGGGACTAAAGTTCGAGGCCCCCGACAGCGCCACACCCCCGGAGCGCACCCCATGACGACGAGGTCGACTCGGCTGTTCATCATCCTCGGTCTGGCGCTGGCACTGCTGGGCGGTGGGGCGTACGCGGCCGTCCAGGTCGCCAAGGACCGGGTGGACGAGGCGATCCCGCAGGTCGACCTGTTCGGCCCGAGCGAGGAGCCGTCGCCGTCGCCGAGCCCAAGCGCCAGCCCCACTCCCCCGGCCGGGGCGGACATCAAGGGCCCGCTGAACATGCTCATCCTGGGCCGCGACACGCGCGAGGAGCAGAAGGGCTCGCCACCGCACGGCGACGTCGTGATGATCCTGCACGTCGACAAGGACCTGACCGGTGCGTACCTCACCTCGCTGCCGCGGGACCTGGTCGTCGACATCCCGGCGTTCACGCCGTCGCGCTTCGGCGGGGAGCGCAGCAAGCTCACCCACGCCCTGACCTACGGCGCGCGGGTGCCCGGCAGCGGCTCGAAGTGGAACCTCGCGCAGGGTTTCCAGCTGCTGGCCAAGACGGTGAGCAAGTACACCGGGATCGCCCGGTTCGACGCGGGCGCGATCATCTCGTTCGGCGGCTACGTCCGGCTGATCAACGCCATCGGCGGCGTCGACATCTACGTCGACCAGAAGGTCGTCTCGATCCACCGCCGCCCCGACGGCGTGCACCGCGCGACCTGCCGCGGCTGCGCGCACGGCTACTCCGGCCCGCGGATGACCTACAACGTCGGCACCCGGCACATGAACGGCTGGATGGCCCTGGACTACGCCCGGCAGCGGTACATCACCGGCAGCGACTACGCGCGCCAGCGCCACCAGCGCCAGCTCATCAAGGCGATGCTGACCAAGGTGCTCAGCGGCGACCTGCTCACCGACCCCACCAAGCTGGACGACGTGCTCGGCGCGCTCGGCGAGACGTTCACCTTCGACGGCCGCGGCCGCAAACCCAGCGAGTTCGCGTACGCCCTGCGCAACATCCGCCCCGCGAACCTGACCCTGGTCGGCCTGCCCGGCAGCGGCGTCTTCAGCGGCGGCGCCTACCGCGGCGAACGCCTCGACGCCGTCCAATCCACCTACTTCGCCGCCCTGCGCGCCGACAAACTCGACGCCTGGACCAAGTCCCACCCCAAGCTCGTCAACCTCCGCTGACGCTGCAAGGATCGTGGCATGGTGGGGCAGGCGGTGTCCGTGCGCGCGGCGCTCGCGCAGGACGTGCCGGCGATCGTGGCGCTGGTGGAGTCGGCGTACCGGGGGGACAGCAGCCGGGCCGGGTGGACCACCGAAGCCGACATCCTGCAGGGCCAGCGCACCGACGCCGAGGCCGTCGCCGCGCACGTGGCGGACCCGGACAGCGTGGTGCTGCTCGCCGAGCGCGGCGGGGAGCTGCTGGCCTGCTGCCACCTGGAACGCCACGACGGGTACGCGTACTTCGGCATGTTCGCGGTGCGCCCGCTGCTGCAGGGCGGCGGCCTGGGCAAGACCGTGATCGCCGAGGCGGAGCGTTTCGCCGCCGACGAGTGGGGCGTGCCCGAGATGCACATGACCGTCATCTCGGTGCGGGAGGAACTCATCGCCTGGTACGAACGCCGTGGTTACACGCGCACCGGGCAGACGAGCCCCTTCCCGTACGGTGACGAGCGCTTCGGCCTGCCGCAGCGCGACGACCTCGAGTTCGAACTGCTCGTCAAGAAGCTCTAGACGAAGAACTCCTTGAGCACCGGCGCGACGGCCTCCGGCTTGAGCAGGTGGGTCTGCCCCGGCAGGGTGCGGTAGCCGGCGCTCGGCAGCGCCTGCGACAGGGCCTTGGCCCCGTTGCGCATGTACGCCGGGCTCTTGCCGCCGTCCATGACCAGCGCCGGCAGCTGCGCGCCCGCCCAGCGGGAGGCGTCCAGCGGCTTGCCGCGGCCGGTGTCGCCGAGCACCCGGAAGTCGTACGGCAGCGTGTGCGCCACCGCCTTGAGCTTCTTGAAGTTCGGCGTCAGCTTCATGATCGCGACCACGATGCCGGGCACCCCGACCGTCTTCATGAACGTGGTGACGGCGTCGCCGCGGCGGTCCTGCGCGATCATCGTGTCCATCTTGTCCAGGTAGTCGTCGGGCCGGGCCGCGTGCGTGCCGTCGACGATGAACGGCGGCTCGTACACGGCGAGCTTGCGGACACCGCCCAGCCGCGCGGCGGCGTCGCAGGCCAGCACCGCGCCGGACGAGCTGCCGTACACGTAGGCGCTGCCGCCGGCCTCCTTGATCAGCGCGTCGAGGTCCTCGACCTCCCGCTCGACGGAGTACGGCGCGGTGTCGCCACTGTCGCCCCGGCCGCGCCGGTCGTAGGTGTAGACGGTGTAGGAGTCGGTCAGCAGCTTCGCCAGCGGCTCGGCCGGGCCCATGGCGCGGTGGCACATGGCCCCGTCGACCAGGATCACCGCCGGACCCTGCCCGGCCCTGCTGTACGCGATGACGGTGCCGTCCGCGGAGACGACGGTGTTCATGGGGTGCTCCTTCTCAGGCATACAACTCGTCCAGCCAGGACTGCCAGGCGGCGGATTCGTCGGTGGGGGTGAAGACGTGGTGCATGGCGACCATCGAACCGGTGAAGCCACGCACGAAGCGGTACATCGCGTCCGGGGTGCGTACGGCCAGGGTCTGGGCGCTGACCTGGTAGACGGTGGCCTCGCGCGGAACCCCGTCGACGGTGAACACGGCCGGGTCGCCGGGTTTCGGGGTGTCCGGCAGGCCGAGCGCGCCGTGCAGCAGCCGCCAGGCGTGCGGCCAGTCGCCGACCGGCGGGCCGAACACGGTGACCGGGCAGGCGGTGCGGCCGAGGAACCAGGTGAGGTATTCGACGAGGGTGCGGTGGAACAGCGCACCGCCCAGGCCCATCGCCTCGAACTCGTCGGCCCAGTCGTCGCCGGGCAGGAAGCCGCTGGTCACCGTACGCACCACGGCACTGCCGCCGGCCCGGCCCTCGATCAGGAACTCGTACGCCACGAAGCGGCCGTCAGGGTCGGGCGCCTCGCCGTAGGCCAGGCGGTGGCCGGGCTCCCACGCGGTGATCGGCAGGGTCGGGGTGTACGCCCCGAACGCCGTGCTCACCGCACCACCGGGACCGGGCGCCACGTCGTTGCGGCCCATGAACCACGAGTCGATGCCCGGGCCGGTCGCGATGGCGTCCCAGACCTGTTCCGGGGTCGCGTCGACCGGCAGCTCCTCGGTGATCTCGAAGTCCTTGCCCATGTCAGCCCTCCTCGGCCGGGCGGGTCACGCTCGGGTGCACCGCGACGATGATCCGGTGCTCGCGACCGCCCTCGGCCTGCTCGTCGTGGTACTTGCTCACCAGCGCCGCCACGGCGCCGGCCAGCTCCTCGGCGAACGCGGACCGCTGCGCCGGGCTCGCGAACCGCACCGTGCCGTCCATCGCGAACGTGGCCAGCCGCTTGTTCGCCTTGGCCGCGCCGGTCAGCAGCTCGCCGATGTCGCGCACCAGCCGCGCGGCCAGCGCCAGCAGCCAGCGAGCGGACAGCCGGTCGGGCGCGCGGCCCGGGTCGGGCTGCACCGCCGACAGCGCGATCGGCGAGATCACATAGGACGCGGCGGTGGCCTGCAGCACGCGCTCGGTGACGTTGCCCTTACGCCGCTCCTCGACCAGCTCGACCAGCCCGTGCCGCTCCAGCTCGCGCAGGTGGTAGTTGACCTTCTGCCGGGGCTGGCCGACCTTGGCCGCCAGCGAGGTGGCCGAACCCGGCTCCACCAGGGCAGCCAGCAACCTGGCCCGGATCGGATCCAGCGAGGCCTCGGCCGCCGCCGCATCGTCGATCACCGCAACATCGAACATGCCCCGTATCCTGCTACCGACAAATTTTTTTGTCAAGCCCCGACCTGCCCCACCTCGCCCCTGCCGCAACTCTTAAAGACTTGCGGCCTCAGCCGGTGCGAGAGGCCGCGAGTCTTTAAGAGTTGCGACGGAGGGGGGCGAACCGGGGCAGAGGTGACCTTCGGTGGGGGTGGGGACCCAGCGGAAGTCAGAAACCCCACAAATGATCACCAGAACGTAGGGGTCTCCGCTACTGAGCGTTAGCGTCGAGGGTATGACGAACCCGATCGCCGATATCAGCGTGCCGGAACTCAGCCGGCAGATCGCGCTGCTGGAGCGTCAGGAGATCGCCCGGGGCGCGCTGAACGTCTGCACCCTCACCATGGACCTGCGCCACAAGTACCGCCGCGCCCTCGTCGCCCGCGACCAGGCGGCGCTGTCGCTGGTGCGCCACGAGAACTGGACCGCGGCCGACATCGCCGAGGTCATCTGCGGCCACCGCGCCTGCGGCCCGCGCGCCGCGATCATTCTGGAGTGGACCGGCCTGACCACCGACGGCGGGACCGCCCGCGACCTGGCCGAACGCCAGCAGGTCGCGATGCAGCTGCGTGAGCTGCTGTCGCTGGCCTACGACAAGGCGCTGCGCCTGCTTCCGGCCGCCCCGGTGGATCTCAACCTGCCCGACGACCCCACCGAGCGGCTCGCGTACTGCGCTCACTGGCTGCGTTTCGTCGACGGCTACCGGGCCGCCAACGAGGCCTCGCGCATCCTGTTCGCCGCGATCCTGGCCCACCACCACGGCTGGCCGCTGACCGACGTCGCCGAGCTGGGCGGGGTGACCACGGACGAGGTCGCCGCGGCCCTGGCCGCCGCGGAGGCCAGCCCGCCATCCGATGCCGACAGCGGCCTGCTCGCCCAGCTGACCCTGCTCGACCGCGTCCTGGAACACAACACCGAGCGCCTGCTGGCGGTACGCGAACGCGCGCTGGCCGACAGCCTCGCCGACGGTGTGCCCGAACGTGTCGTCGCCGCCCACATCGGCCTACCCGAGCAAGAACGCTCCGCCGGCCACGACCTCGAACCCTGCCCCGCCTAAGTGGCGCCCGCTGATCAGGGACGCAGCGACTTGGCGTAGCAGACGCTCATCTCCCAGCGGTCGTACGGCGGGTAGTTCGGGATGCGGGTGAAGCCGGCCCGCTCGTACACGGCGATCGCCTCCGGCTGGCGCACGCCCGTCTCCAGCTTGAAGCGGTGCGCGCCGGTCCGGACCGCGAGCGCCTCGGCCTCGGCCATCAGCCGCCGGGCGATGCCGCGACCGCGCCAGGCCGGGTCGACGTACATGCGCTTGAGCTCCGCCTCGCCGGCGTCGAGCGGCTGCACCGCGCAGCACCCGATCGCCGTGCCGCCCGCGAGCACCAGCAGGAAGCGGGCCGCCTGCTTGACGGTCGGGTGGTCGAAGTCGATCTCCTCGGGGTAGAGCGCGTCCAGCTCGACGCGCATCGCGCCGACCAGCGGCCCCAACCGCGCGTCGTCCGGCGACACCTCGACGATCTCCATGGTGGCGGTCTCCGCGCTCATTCCTTGGCCCCCAGCAGCAGGTCGAGGTGGTTGTCGACGGCCCGGACCAGCAGGTCCGGCGGGTAGAGGTCGGGCGTGGCCACCCCGCACAGCGCCAGCCCCTCCAGCAGCGCGACGAGGTTGCGCGCCCGAAGTTCCAGATCTTCCGGGGGTACGGCGTACGCGTCGCGCAGCAGCCCGGTCAGCCGCCTGATCCACGACTCGTGCCGGACCACGTGTTCGGCCAGCAGCACCGGATCGGTGCGCCCCGCCATCAGGAAGTAGGCCCAAATGGTGGAGTTCAGCCGCCGCTCCTCGTCGAGCGGCACCCCTTCCCGCAGCACCGCGCGCAGCAGTTCCCGAGGGCTGTCGAAGTCGCCGAGGGCGTCGATGCGCGCGGCCATGCGCCGGTGCATGACGTCGCGGGCGTGGATGAGCAGTGCGTTCTTGTCCCGGAAGTAGTGCGCCACCCGGCCCGTGGTGCAGCCGGCGGCGTCGCCGACCGCGCGCAGAGTCAGCCCGTCGAGGCCGCGCTCGCTGACCACCTGCCACACGGCGGCGGACAGCTGCTCGCGGCGCTCGTCGTGGTCCACCTGGCGCGGCACGCCCCACCCCGTTTCATCACGGCCGTTACGTAACGAGCGTTACGCTACCAAGCTCGCCTCCCGCCTGTCCAGGGGTTACGATGCGCACGGCGTTTCCGTACGCCATACCTCCTGACCGGTGCCCCACGCGCGCCGGCGACGCGGGGGCGAAGGTGGCCATCTCATCGCGGGCGGGACCGCCTGTGCAGCTGGAAACCCTCTTTCGGCGACGGACGCGTCACCGGCGTGGGAGGGGCGCAGTGCCGTCGCGGAGGACGCCGTCATGACTGCACGCAGGAACTTCAAGAAGCTCGTCCAGGAGCGCATGGACCGCACCGGCGAGAGCCACACCACCGCGGCCCGCCTGCTCGCCGGGCCCGTCGTCACCGCCACCGGACAGCACCGTGAGTCCGTGCTGGTCGGGCGCCTGCTCGCCGCCGCCGGGCGGCCGCTGTCCGAGGCCATGGTGTGCGGGCTGGGCGGCGGCATCGGCTTCATGCACGCCGTGTTCCGTCGCGGACTTCACCGCCGCCTGGACGTCCCACCGCCAGGGCCGCCACCAGCTCCTCACGATCTCAGCCGAACCCGGGCGGCGGCGCCGAAGCATCCGGCCCGGACCTGCGGCCCGCCGTCCGCGATGCGCTGCGGACCACGGTCGCGCACCTGACCGGGCCGGTGCTGGGCAACAGCTTCGACGTCGGCTTCGGCTTCTCCGGCATGGCCAAGCTCGCCGCCGAGCTGCGCGACACCCGGACCCGCAAGGGGTGGGCCAGGCGCTTCGGCGACCCGGCCGGACACGCACACGCCATGCGGCGGCTGGCCGAGTGCCTGGAACGGGAGTACACCGCCCCCGGCGCGACCCGCCCGCTCTACGCCGACTTCCTCGACGAGGCCGCGCTGTCCGCCGAACATGCCGCCGTCGGCCACCTGACCACGGGCTGACGGCAGGACGGGCGCGATCCGGCGAGAAAGCAGCGCAGACCGGGCAACCGGGCAGGAGTCCGGACCGTGGAAGGACCGTGACCGAACGAACCAAGGCCCTCAGCGAGGGCGACCAGGCGTTTGCGGCCTTCGTCGAGCTCGCCTGGCAACGGCACCTTCGGCTGGCCCTCCTGCTGACCGGTGACCAGTGGCAGGCGGAGGAACTCCTCCAGGACAGCCTGGTCAAGATCTACGAACGCTGGCGTCGGCTGTCGCGAACCGACGACCTGAACGCGTACCTGCGCAAGGTGGTGGTGAACAACCACACCTCGATCTGGCGCCGCCGGCGCCGGGAGAGCCTCGTCTCCGACGTTCCCGACCGGCCCGGGCCGGTCGGGAACGTCAGCACGCAGGCTCTCGTGGTACGCGAGGCCCTGCGGGCGCTGCCGCCCAGGCAGCGCGCGGTCGTGGTGCTGCGGCACTACGAGGACCTGCCCGAACGTGAGATCGCGCGGGTGCTCGGCTGCTCGCCGGGCACCGTCAAGAGCCAGCACGCCAAGGCCTTGGCCAAGCTCAGGCACTCGATGTCCGAACCGGCAATCCCGAGCATGAGGTGAGGCAGATGAACGATCTCGACAGGCTCTCCGGGAGCCTGCACGAGCTGGCCGGCCAGGCCACCTCGGCAGCGCCGACCCAGCGGCTGCTGAGCCGCGGGCGGCGGGTCCGCCACCGGCGTACCGCGCTGACCGGCGCGTCGCTGGCCGTCCTGACGGTGGGTGCGGTGGCCGCCGTCGCCGCCGTGAACCAGCCCTCCGGTGGGGGCGTGATCGCCGAGAGCCCGCCGGCCTCGGTGGCCGCGGCCGACCCGGGCACGCGGCTGGTGGCGGCGATCACGGCGAGCCAGAGCACCAGCTATCAGTTGAAGATCACGCTCACGTCGACCACCGTGCCGGAGGCCGCCGCCGTGGTCTCCACCGGGGCGTTCGACCCGGCGGCCCGGACCGGCTACCTGCGGACACCCTTCGGCGAAGGTCCCGGTGTCGGCGAGGAGCGGCTGGTCGACGGCGTCCAGTACGCCGGATCGGCCGGAGTCGACGGCGTCTGGCACTGGACCCGACGGCCGGGCACGCACGACAGCCTCGGCGGCCGACCGTTGCTGGACGGCCCGCTGGGCAGCACCGCCGACCCGGCGGAACTGCTGGCGGCGCTGACGCAGGCCGGCGCGGTCGTCACCCAGACCGGGCCGAACCTGCTGCACTTCGAGTACGCCGCGCAGCAACCCCAGCCACCCCTGGTCAGCGAGACCGTCACCGGGGACGTGACGCTCGACGCCGACGGCCGCATCTCCGGCGTCGTCTACGACCGCAACGCTGTCTGGCAGAAGCCCGGCGGTCAGCCGGGGCCCGCCGGCACGCACGTGGTCGTCGAGTTCAGCGCCTACGGCACCCCCGTGACCGTGGCGGAGCCCACGGTCGACTGACCCGCCCCACGATCATCGGACCTGCCTGGCACCTGGGCGTATCTTGAACACGCTTTCGCCCACGTGCCCGGCAGGTCCGATGATCGTGCGGGGTCGCGCTCGGCGGCGCGGCGCGCTCAGCGGCAGGTCCGCTCAGCGACGGGTCGCGAAGCGCGCCACCGCTGCCAGCACGACGTCGCCGATGCCGCCCCGGGAGCCGTGCCCGGCGCGGTCGACCAGGGTCAGCTCGGCGTCGGGCCAGGCCTGGGCGAGGTTCCAGGCGATGTCGGCCGGGCCGCTGATGTCCAGCCGCCCGTGCACCAGCACCCCCGGAATGCCCGCCAGCCTGCCCGCGTTGGCCTGCAGCTCGCCGTCGGCCAGGAACGCCGCGTTGGCCCAGTAGTGAGTGACCAGCCGGGCGAAGGTCATCCGGAACTCGGGGTCCTCGAAACGCGGGTCGGCCTCGAAGCCGGTGGCGATGGCGACGTGCTGGTCCTCCCAGAGGCACCAGTCCCGGGAAGCCTTGTCACGTACGGCCGGGTCCGGGTCGGCCAGCAGCCGGGCGTACGCCGCGGCGAGGTTGCCGTCGCGGTCGGCCTCGGGCACGCCGTCGCGGAACCGGGCCCACTCCTCCGGCAGGATGCGCCCCATCTGCCGGGTCACCCAGTCGACCTCCCGGTGGGTGGTGTTGGTGAGGCTGAACAGCACCAGTTCGGACACCGACGACGGGTGGCGCTGCGCGTAGGCCAGCGCCAGGGTGCAGCCCCAGGACGCGCCGAGCACCAGCCAGCGCTCGATGCCCAGGTGGGCGCGCAGCTGTTCGAGGTCTCGGATCAGGTGGTGGGTGGTGTTGACGCTCAGGTCGGTGGCCGGGTCGCCGGCGCTGGGTGTGCTGCGGCCGCAGCCGCGCTGGTCGACGAGCACCACTCGATAGTCGGCCGGGTCGAAGTAGCGCAGCCAGCCCGGGGTCGCCCCGGAGCCGGGGCCGCCGTGCAGCACGACCGCGGCTTTGCCGTCGGGGTTGCCGCAGACCTCCCAGTGGACGAGGTTGCCGTCGCCGACGTCGAGCAGGCCGCCGTCGTACGGCTCGGTCTGCGGGTGCATGGCCACCTCCAGGAAAATACAACAGTGCTGTTATGTTTGTAGCATGGCTCCTCTCCCGGAACGCGAAGCGGTCGGCACCCTGCTGCGGCACGTGCTGGAACTGCTCGACGGCGACGTGGCGAAGGTCTACGCCGAACGCGACCTGGCCGACTACCGGCCGCGCTACTCCCCCGTGGTCCGCGCGCTGCTGGCACAGGGGCCGATGCCGATCCGCGACCTGGCCCGCACCGTCGGCGTCACCCACTCCGCGGCCAGCCAGACGGTGGCCCAGATGAACCGCGCGGGCCTGGTCGACCTGACCCCCGGCACCGACGCCCGCCAGCGCCTCGTCAGCCTCACCACGAAAGCCCACGAGCTGCTGCCCCTGATCACCGCCGAATGGTCGGCCACCACCGCGGCGATGCGCACTTTGGACACCGAGCTCTCCATGCCCCTGGTGGACCTGCTCACCGAACTCACCACCGCCCTGACCCGCCGCCCTTTCCGCCAACGCATCACCGACGCCGGCCTCCCCACCCGACCGCCCCAAGATCGGCGAGGCGAGTCGGGGCTGCCATGACCTGTTGCCGGGTGTCCCTACCCTGCGCAGCATGGGGACGAGCAAAAGCAAGAGGCACCGCAGCGCGCTGGTGACCGTGGCCGGTCGCCGGTTCACCTGTCTGGTCTGCGGGCAGCGCGAATTCACCAGCCGGGAGATCCTGCTCAACACACCCGGCCTGGAACTGTTCGACCTGGCCTGGGCCAACCGCTCGTCGCTCGGCGTGATCTGCATGGCCTGCGGCTACGTGCACGAGTTCGTCGGCAAGGCCGTCGAGTTCTGGACCGTCTCCGGCGGCTACCCGGCCACGGCCACCTGACCGCCGGCGCCCTCCGGAGCAGGGCGCCGGCGCACGGCGTCAGTTCTCCAGGGCCGGTTCGGCCGCCACCCGGGCGGGCCGGACCAGGTAGCCGAAGGCGGCCGCGGTGAAGAACATGATGATGCTGTACACCGCGGCCGGCACCGCCAGCGCCGTGCTCGCCAGCAGCGTGGTGGCGATGAAGATGGCCAGCGTGCCGTTGTGGATGCCGATCTCCATCGCGGCGGCGACCGAGTCCGCGCGGTCGAGCCCGGCCAGGCGCGGCAGGAAGTAGCCGACACCCAGGCTGATCACGTTGAACAGCAGCGCGACCAGGCCCGCGTCGGCGAAGTAGTCGGCGATGTTGTCCCGCTCGGACACCAGCGTGCCGATGATGACCAGCACCAGCACCACCACGGACAGCAGACGCACCGGGCGGTGCATCCGGTCGGCGAAGTCGACCGAGCGGCTGCGGATGAACATGCCGATCGCCACCGGGATCAGCACGATCGCGAACACCTGCAGCGACTTGCCGAACTGCAGCCCGATCTGGTCGGTGCCGGACAGGAAGTGGTTCAGCGCGAAGTTCACCACCAGCGGCAGCGTGAAGATCGCCAGCACCGAGTTCACCGCCGTCAGCGTGACGTTGAGCGCCACGTTGCCGCCGAACAGGTGGCTGTACAGGTTCGCGGTGGTGCCGCCGGGCGACGCGGCCAGCAGCATCATGCCCGCCGCCAGCGTCGGATCCAGATCGAGCAGCAGGACCAGCCCGAAGCACACCGCGGGCAGCAGCAGCACCTGGCAGACCAGCGCCACCAGCACCGCTTTCGGGAACACCACGATCCGCTTGAAGTCGGCGACGGTGAGCCCGAGGCCGAGGCCGAGCATCACGATGCCGAGGGCGACGGGCAGGAACACCTGGGTCAGCACTGAATCCATAGCCGAGGATTCTTCATGGCCTGTGACCGGCGACACATCAGCCGGACAGCCGACGTGGCAGACTCCTCGCCCATGGGGAGCCAGCGATGAACCACGTCCGCGACGCCGCGATGACCGCCCTGATCTTCGGTTTCTTCGCCTCGGCCTGGTTCGGCTGGGCGCAGGAGGCGCCGCCGCAGGCCTGGAAGAAGCGGCTCGGCATCGCCGGCGGCGTGAGCATCCTGGTCTCAGTCATCGGCGGCATCCTGGCCTGGCAGCACTGGTCCGACGGGTCCGCGCTGAGCGAGCCGGGCGCGATGCGCAGGTACGGCATCATCGTCGGGATCGAACTCGTCGCCGCGGCGGGCGGTGCGCTCGTGCTCGGCCTGCGCGGCAAGCGCGAGCTGATCGCCCCGTGGGTCTGCCTCGTGGTCGGCGTGCACTTCATCCCGCTGGCCGGGCCGCTGCAGAGCCCGCTCCTGTTCCCACTCGCGGTGGCGATGACCCTGGTCGCCGCCGGAGCCACCCCGCTGGCCCGCAGGCGCGGCATCCCGCCGAGCGCGACCACCGGCGTCGGCGCAGGCATCTCCCTGCTGGCCTGCGCCTTGGCCGCCCTGGTCTACGCCTTCACTCTCTGACCGGTGGTGGCCGACCGGGCGACCGGGCGGCCAGGACAGATCAGAGGGCTCGGCGGAGCCACTCCTCGACACCGGCGACGTGGATGAGGGCCCAGGACTGGGCCAGTTCCGGGCGACGGGCGGTGATCGCGTCGAGGATGGCCAGATGCTGCTCGCGGGTCCGTTCGACGGCTTTGTCCTGGGTGAGGCCGCGCCAGATCCGGGCTGCGCTGGGCGGGGCGGTGGGGAGTTTCTCGCGGACTCCGATCCCGAAGCCGGGCGCATCGACGGTCTCGTGGACGCCGAACGGGCCCGCGACCACCGTCTCGGCAGCCGCGACAGCAGCGTCGCCGTCTCTATTGGACAACACCGCTCGGACGTGCGATAGGGCCCTACCCGATCACCTGCCCGATCGTCTCCGCGCCCTCCCGGCGGGGGAGGCTCCGCTTCACGACCTGGGGACGAAAACCCGGCGACGGGGCAGACGGGCGGCGGTAGGGTCCGCGGCGTGGGACGAATCGTGACGCTGGTGCTGGTGGACCCGACCGGAACGGTGCTGGGGGCGCTGCCGCCGTACGCGGTGGACCTGCCCTGGTGGCAGGACGTCTCCGAGGTCGTCACCGGGGCACGCGAGCACCACGGCGTCGACGTGACCGTGCTGCGCCTGCTCCACGCCGACCAGCCCGCCCCACCCGGCGGCAAGGTCACCTACCTGGCCGAGGTCGCCGGTGATCCCGGCCCGGTGCGCCCGGCGGCCGCCGCGCTCGTGCCGCACCCGCGCCGCGCGCCGTACGCCGAGATCGGCGGCCCCGCCGCCAGCCTCGCCTGGGCCGCCGACGCCCTGACCGCCCGCGGGCGGACGCTGACCGCAGCCGCCCAGCAGCGCACCTGGAACCTGTCCTCGATCTGGCGGCTGGAGACCGACACCACGCCGGTATGGCTCAAGCAGGTCCCCGCCTTCTTCGCCCACGAGGCCGCCGTGCTGGGCTGGCTCGCCGAGCACTCCCCCGGCGCCGCCCCCGTCCCCCTCGCCGCCGACGGCGGCCGGGTCCTGCTCGACGACCTGCCCGGCACCGACCGGTACAGCGCTCCCGTCGGCCAGCGGCTCACCATGCTGTCCCTGCTGCACCCCGTCCAGGTCACGGCCGCGGCGCGGGTCGTCGACCTGCTCGCCCTCGGCGTGCCCGACCAGCGCTCACCTCTGCTAGCCGGACGCCTGCGCGCGGTCGTCGCCCGCGAAGGCGCGCTCCCGGTCCCGACGGCGACCGAGCCGCTCCCGGCGGCCGACCCGCGTGCTCGGCTGGCCACGCTGCTGGACGGGCTGGACGAGCGGCTGGCCGCGCTCGCCGCCTGCGGGCTGCCGGACACGCTGGTGCACGGCGACTTCCACCCCGGCAACGTGCGCGGCACCGACGAACGGCTGCACGTCATCGACTGGGGCGACGCCGTGATCGGCCACCCGGCGATCGACCTGCTGCGCATGAGCGAACGGGTCGCCGACCCGGGGCCGCTGCGGCAGGCGTGGAGCAGGGCCTGGCGGGCGGCCGTGCCCGGCTGCGACCCCGAACGAGCGATCGAGCTGATGGAGCCGCTGGTCGCGCTGCGCAACGCGGCCGCGTACGCCGGGTTCCTCGACGCCATCGAACCGTCGGAGTGGCCGTACCACGCCGACGACGTGCCGTACTGGCTGGCGCAGGCGGCGGCCTGAGCGCCACCGCCTGCGCCGCCGAACGTGCCGCGCACGGCGCGGGCCGATGTCATGATCCGAGGTGGTGGGCGATCTCTACCCCATCCGGCTGGTCCCGAAGGAACCGAACAGGGCTCACGGAACGTTTGGGCGATGCGGCAGGATGTTCCGCGATGTGTGGATCTGGGGAGCGGGGTAGGCGGCGATGAGCCTGAGCACGATGGCGCGCAGGAGCGCGATGGCACTGGTGCTGGCGGTGGTCGCACCGCTGGCCCTGACCGCGTGTTCGAAGGACGGCGGCGAGACGCCGTCCTTCGTGGCACCCACGCAGTCGGCTCCGGTGCCCGCGCCCGCGAGCACGGAACCGCTGGCGCTGGCGGTCACGCCCGCCGAGGCGGCCAAGAACCAGCCGGTGAGCGCCGAGATCGGCACCAAGGTCAGCGGCGGCGAGGTGAAGTCGGTGACGATGACCGACTCGGCCGGCGCCAAGGTGGCGGGCGCCATGCGCGCCGACGGCTCGTCGTGGGTGCCGAGCAAGCCGCTCAAGTACGGCAAGAAGTACTCGGCGACGGTCGTCGCGGTCGGCCCGGACGGCACGACCATGGAGAAGAAGACGTCGTTCACGACGATGGGCAAGCCGGGCAAGACGACCGGCGCGGGACTCTACCTGTTCTCCGACCGCACCTACGGCGTGGCGATGCCGGTGGTCATCGAGTTCACCAAGCCGGTGCCGGTGTCGGCGCGGGCCGCCGTGGAGCGCCGCCTGTTCGTCAAGGTCGAGCCGCCGCAGCCGGGCATCTGGCACTGGTCCAGCTCGCTGCAGGTGATGTACCGCGGCCCGCAGTACTGGCAGACCGGCACGAAGATCACCGTTCGGGCGGCGCTGGAGGGCGTGCCGATGGGCGACGGCCGCTACGGCGACGCCGACCGCTCCGGCGTCGGCAACATCGCCAAGGAGAAGATCGAGCTGATCGTCGACAACGCGAACAAGCGCATGCAGGTGTTCAAGAACGACGTGGTGGTCAAGACGATCCCGGTCAGCCTGGGCAAGACGAAGACCCCGTCGTCGTCCGGCACCATGGTGATCATGGACAAGCAGCGCAAGACGGTCTTCGACACCACCGACGACCCGGGCAACGTCGACCGCTACGTCGTCAACATCGAGTACGCCCAGCGCCTGACCTGGGGTGGCGAGTACATCCACGCCGCGCCGTGGTCGGTGCAGCACCAGGGCGTACGCAACGTGTCACACGGCTGCGTGAACGTGTCCACGGCCAACGCCGTCTACCTGTTCAACCTGACCAGCATCGGCACGCCGGTCACCGTGAAGGGCACCGAGCGCAAGATCAAACCCGCCAACGGCTGGACGGCATGGTCCGTGGGCTGGGAGGACTACATGAAGGGCAGCGCCCTGCCGATCCCGCCGGAGCTGGCCGCACTCGGGTCCCCCGACCCGTCCGCATCGGCTCAGCCGTCGCCGAGCGTGTCCCCGACGGCGTGACCCGGACCACCTGACTCTCGTCATACGCAGGTCCCGACCGACGACCGCTGCGGTCGGGACCTGCTTTTACGCACACTGGAACACGTCGGCCCGGGTTCGCCTCAATGGCGCGGTGAACCGGGGCCACGCCTGCGTCCGTGACGGTCAGCGGGCACCGGCGGGTCCGAAGAGGTGCGGGACGCCGCTCTCGGCGATGAGTCCGGCCAGCACCGGGTCCTGGGCGAGGCTCGCCGGATCACGGGTCAGCCTCGCCTCGCCCAGCCGCACGACCGCGTCCTTGAGCGCGGCGCTGAACCGCTGCGCCTGCGCCGTCGACGGCAAGTGACCCACCAGCAGCGCGGGCAGCAGCAGCCGGCGGGCGAGCAGTTCCCGCGCCGAGGTCGTCTGCGGGCGGCGCACCACCGAGACGTTGACCCGTACGGCGTGCTCGTTGCCGGGCGGCACACCCGGCCGGTCGGTCTCGATCGCCACGTATCGGAAGCCGTGCGCGACCTCGCACGACCCGCACGACACCGGCCCGGAACCCCGTCGGCCCCCGCACTCGGCGCAGGGCAGCCGGTCCAGGGCCGCGTCAACGACCCGCCAGTCGTGGCGGTGCGGTTCCTGCGCGACCATCCGCGCGATGTCGACCTGATCGTCGGCCGACAGCACGCCGAAGCCCGCGACGTAGTCCCGCCACTGCTCCTCGACCAGCGCGTCGACCAGGGCCACGCACCGGGCGCAGTGCGGTGCGCCGCCGAACTCCCACCCCGGGCAGTCCGGGCAGGGGCGCAGCGGGTCACCGACCTGCGGGCGTACCGCCACGACCACCTCCCCCGTGTCCGGGCCGTCACCGGCCGCTGCCAGCCTGCCAGGCGCGGCGGCCGAGCCGCCGGCGGATTCGCGAGACCCCGGTCAGGGCACGGCGCCGGACGCCCCCAGCAGCACCCGGTTGCCCAGCGGCTGCGCCAGCCGCACGGTGTACGGCGCGGTACGCAGCATCGCGTCCCGCACGCAGCCCTCACCGCCCGTGGTGGCGGCGGGGGACTTGGTGGCGATCCGCAGCCGCACGACGGCGGCCTGCGCCGACTCCACCACCTCGGCCGTGTACTCCTGCACCGGCTCGCCGGGGCACGGCGGGCCAGGCGCGGGCAGGCGCAGCGTCAGCGTCACTCCGTCCGCGGCGAGCCCTGCCGGGTTCAGCACCCCGTCCGCGTGCTCCACCGGCCAGAACGCGGTGTCGGCCAGCGCGGCGACGGCCAACGGCTGGATCGACTCCGGCGCGGTGAACAGCCACGCGGGCAGCATCCGCGGGCCGCGGTCGGTGGCGAACTCGGCCGTGCCGAGCGCCACCTTCGTGATCAGCAGCGGCGGCGGGCTGACGTCGGGCGCCGACGCGGGGTCACCGATGGCGGCGAGCAGGTCGTACGCCTGCCGGGAGCTGATCGCGGGCAGCTCGAACGCACCGTCGGACAGCACGGCGCCAACCGTCGCCGGGCCGTCGGGCAGCTGCGCCTGCAGCTTCAGCCGCCCCTGCGACACGGCGATCTTCGCGTCACCGGTGGTGTAGCCGTACTCCCGTACCCGGCCGACGAGCAGCAGGATCGGCCGCGGTGTGCGGTCCACCGGAAAGTCGGCGAACCGGGCGAGCTGTGCCGCGGCGTCGGCCGCCGGGGACGCCGCGCCGACGAGCGGCACCGTCCCGGCGGGTTCGGGCGACGGCACGGGCGCGCACCCGGCGAGCACGAGCAGCGCGGCGAGCAGCCCCGCGGAGAGACAGGTCGATCGGCGATTCATGAGCACTCCCCCGGTACGGCGGTGCATGTCACTTCATCGACGCACCGTGGTGGGTCCCGGTTGCCGCCTAGCCGACGTGATCTCCCGAGCCGGGCGGGGTGGCCACGCGCCAGTACTGCCGGCGCTGCGCGTCGCGCACCAGCACACCCAGCCGGCGCAGCTCCTCGCGCAGCACCGCGGACTCGGTCTCCTCGCGTTTGGACAGCGCCTTCGCGCGGGCCGTCAGCAGCGCGTCCGCGCCCGCGGGCAGGCCCGGCAGATCGGGCACCCAGAGCCGGAACAGCGCGCCGTACGGGTCGCCCTCGTCGCGCCACGGGTAGCCGTGCGCCGTGAACGCCGCCCGCAGGTCGGCCGCGCGCAGGTCGGAACCCTCACGGGCGTGCTCCCAGCCGTCCGCGCCCTGCAGCACCAGCTGCTTGCCGTCGACGAACACGGCGGCCACGTCCGCGCGGGCGACCGTCCGCGACGGGCCGTCGACACGGGACAGCACCGCCGTCCCGTCGGTCACCGTCACCGTGAGCCGTTCGCCGACCGCGGTCAGCACCAACAGCAACCCGGCGGCCAGGCCCAGCACGAGCGCACCGATCGTGGCCCACGGCTCGGGGATCTCCGCGATCAGCTTGAACGGACCCTGGAACGGCGCCCAGGACAATCCGGCGATCCACCCCGCGGCGGCCTTGAGCAGCCAGCCGAGGGCCATACCCGCGATCGGGAAGCCCCAGGCGATAAGCGCCCGCTCCCCCGCCGGCACCGTCACGACCGTCTCCGCGCCACTGCGCGACATCTCGCCCCCTGCCCGCCGGATGATCCGGGCCGCGGGCCGACCCGGCGGATCCGCGGCGTCGCCGCCGAGCCTGGCACACGCCGGGCCGCCGCGTTTCGCCGGGCACCGTGGGATCCGGTTCGTCGGCTTCGGATCGAGCTCGGCCTGCCCGGGTCGGCCGCCGGACAGCGGCTGGGCGGGTCCCGGTGGACCCGCCCAGTCGGTCTCAATTCGGCGTGCTGTGCTTGTCGAAGCCGATGTACAGGCGGGCCTCGGCGTTGCCGCCGAGCGCGGTCATCGTCTCCAGCTCACGCAGCCGCAGCAGCGCCGGGTGCTCGGCATACACGGCCGCGGCCTCGGCCAGCCGGCGCAGCGCGTCTACCTCGGCCTCGACCCGGATGCGCTGGGCGGCGGCGTCGGCCTCGGCGGCCAGCCGGGTCGCCTCGCGCTTGCCGGCGGCGGTGACCTGGTCGGCCTCCGCGCGGGCCCGCGCCTCCAGCACGTCCTTCTCGGCCTTGGTGCGCGCGTCGACCAGCTGCGCCTCGGCGAGCCGCTGCGCGGCCAGCACCCGGTTCATGACCTCCTGCAGGTTGCCGGGGAACACGAGGTCCTTCACGTCGGCGCGCAGGATCTCCACGCCGTACCCGGCAGCGGCGCCCTGCACGTCGCGCAGGATGTCCTCGGACAGCTGGTTGCGGTTGGTGAGGATGTCCTCCAGCGTCATCGACGCCAGCGAACGGCGGGCCGCCAGCTGCACGTCGCTGTACACGCGGTCGGTGTAGCTGTCCACCCGCTCCACCGCGGCGACCGGGTCGACCACCTTGAAGTGGGTCAGGATGCTCACCCGCAGCGCGACCTTGTCCGAGGTCAGGATCTCCTGGCCCTTCAGGGTCAGCTCGCGCTCGCGCATGTCCACCAGGGTCACCTCGACGACCGGGCCGCGCTTGCCGAAGCGGCCGCTCGCGGCGGGCAGCTCGTAGCGGCCGGCCTCCAGCACGCCGGTGAGCTTTCCGTCCTCGTAGCGCAGGCCGCGGTGGGTGTTCTTGATGATGATCTCGGTGGTGGCGCCCATGGCGATTCCTCATGGTGAAGGGAAGAGGGTCGCCCCGGAGCGGGTCCGATGGCTAGGACGGGTATCAGGCGAAAGAGGCCTGTCAGCATGGAATGACGGATTCCAGTGCACTTTGTCTGGCAGACACCCGCTATGAGCCCGCCGGGGCGAGATCACTTCATCACGGACCCCGTTGCCCGGCAACGGATTTTCGGCTCCCGTGGCGGCGTGCCCGGCCATGACCGATGCTGGAGGCGTGTACGAGGTCGCGATCGTCGGGGCCGGGCCGGCCGGATCGGCCGCCGCGCTCGCCGCCGCGCGGGCCGGGGCGAAGGTGCTGCTGGACCGCGGCGTGTTTCCCCGTGACAAGGCCTGCGGCGACGGCATCGCCCAGCAGGGCCTCGACGTGCTGGGCGGGCTCGGGGTCACCGGGCTGACCGACGGCTACTCGCCGATCCGCTCGCTGCGCCTGACCGGGCCCGGCGGCGTGCAGGCGGCGCGGGAGCTGCCCGAGCCCGCGTACGTCATCCCGCGCGCGGTGTTCGACACCCGCCTGGTCGCCGCGGCGGTGCGGGCCGGTGCCACGTTCCGGCAGCACACGGTACGCGGCCTCACGGTGCGCCCGGACGGCGTCGAGCTGGGCGGCGGTCTGGCCGCACGGGTCGTGATCGGGGCGGACGGCGCGAACTCCACCGTGCGGCGCGCCCTGGGCCTGCCCCGCAACCCGCCGGACCGGCTGGCCGTGGCCATCCGCGCCTACGCCCCCGACCCCGCGCCGCGGCCGGAGCAGCGCATCGTGATGACCGGGCAGCGGTGGCCCGCCTACGCCTGGTCGTTCCCGATCGGGGACGGGCGGCGCAACGTCGGCTACGGCGAATTGGCGTCGCGCGGCCCGCTCAGCCGGTCTCATCTGCTGGAGCGGATGCACGACCTGCTCGGCGACACCGGCCTGGCCGGGCTGTCCGACGCACGGGCACACCACCTGCCGCTGTCGACCTGGCGTCCTCGCCCGGGGCACGGGCGGCTGCTGCTGGCCGGGGACGCGCTGTCGCTGATCAACCCGTTCACCGGCGAGGGCATCTTCTACGCCGTGCTGTCCGGCGCGCTGGCCGGGCAGGCCGCCGTGTCGCCGGGCGGCACGTCCGCGGGCCGCGCCTACACGGTCGCGCTGCGCCACCGCCTGGCCCGCCACCTGCGGCACACCGGCCTGGTCGCCCGGCTGACCGCACGACCGTGGGTGGTCGACGCCGGGATGCGCGCCGCCGCCCGCGACCAGCGCGTCTTCGACGGCTTCGTCGGCCTGGGCCTCGGCGACGGCCTCCTCACCCCGCGCCTGCTCGCCGCCGTGGCCACCGCCGCCGCCCACCGCCCCTGACCCGCGCCCGACCCGCCCCGTCGCTGTGGCAGTTTCCCCGAAACTGCGGGACGAACCAGCGGAGCGGCGTGCGCGAGTGCCAGGGCGGGTGCTTCATCTAAACGTTGTACTGACGGGCGTCACGGTGTGGAGGCGCGCGACTACATTGGACCGGCGCCGTCCACCTACCTGAGGACCGCCGATGACTGAGATTCCTGCCCGGCCGCGGTTGCGGCCGCTGCTGACCGCGACCGCGGTGACGCTGACGATGCTGTTGGCGGGCGCTGCGGCCTGCGGGCCCAAGGACAACGCGCCGACGACCGTGGACGACCTGTTCCGGAAGACCGATGTGTACGGCCAGCCGAGGATCAAGATCGGCGTGGCCGAGGACCAGCCGCTCATGGGCAAGATCGTGAACGGGCGCTTCGAGGGCTTCGACATCGAGATCGCGCGCTACCTGGCCGAATCGCTGGGCTTCCAGGGCGACAGCCGCATCGAGTGGGTGCCGCTGCAGACCGAGGACCGCGAGAACGCGCTCGTGTCGGGCCAGGTGCACCTGGTGGTGGCCAGCTACTCGATGACCCCGGACCGGGAGAAGGAGATCGACTTCGCCGGGCCGTACTTCGCCACCAAGCAGGAGCTGCTGATCCGCACCGCGGACCGTGACAAGATCCGCAACCTCAACGACCTGGCCCAGCCGGGACGGGAGACCTGCGTGGTCGGCGGCTCCACCGGCGAGCGCCAGTTCACCGACCGGGGGCTGAAGGTGTACCCGGCGGCGACCAACCGCGAGTGCCTGGAGCGGCTGATGTCGGGCAAGTCGCACGCCTACTCCACCGACGAGACGATCCTCGCCGGATACCTGTCCGAGCACCCGAAGGACCTGTTCATCGTCGACGTGCCGATCGGCGCGAACGAGCGGCTCGGCATCGGGGTGTCCAAGCAGGATCCCGAGCTGCGCGACCTGGTGGCGTTCTTCCTGCGCAAGAGCTACGACGCGGGCCGGTCGACGGGCACCAGCCCGTGGCTGGCGGCGTACCGGCGCACGCTGGGGCCGTGGCTCGGCGACGACACCACCCAGCCGCCCATCGACGCCCCTGACCTGGTGGACTACGACGAGAAGGCCCGCAAGCCATGACCGGGTCCGGCGAGCCGGGGCCGCCGCCGCCCCGCAAGCGTTCCGCGTGGCGCGCCGGACAGGGCTTCTGGACGGTGGCGGTCGGTGTGCCCGCCGTCTTCTCGGTGATGCGGCTGTGGATCGAGGCCGGCGGGGAGCTGCAGACGACGCTGCTCCTGGTCGCCAACGTCGGGCCGGTCAACCTGCTGGCGGCGCTGTTCACCACGGCCACCCGGCTGGTGACCACGGGGCTGGTCGCGGTGTTCGCGCTGGGCTCGGTGCTGGCCGTGAGCACGGAGGGCTGGCCGCGGCGGCGGCCGCTGTTCGCGCGGTGGTACGCGATAGCGCCGCCGTGGTTCCTGGCCGGGCTGTTCGCGATCGCGCTGACCACCTGGCAGATCATCTACCTGCCGCTGCTGGTGGTCGCCGCGGTGGCGGTGTTCCAGCGGGAGCTGACCGCCCTGGCCTGGCCGCGCTGGCGGTGGGCGGCGACCGTCGCGGCGGCGCTGGCCGGCTACGGCTGGCTGGTCGGGCCGACGGTGCTGCAGGCGTGGCGGACCGGGGAGCTGTTCGCGGTGGCGCTGCTGGTCGTGCCGCCGCTGCTGGCGCTGGGCGTGAGCGGGCCGCTGCCCCGGTGGCTGGTGCTGCCCGCGGCGGCGCTGGCGCAGCCCGGCATCGCGGTGGTGCTGCTGATCGCGGCCGTGCCCGTGGTGATGACGCCGGTGCTGCCGATGACGGTCACCACGGTCGCCACCCAGGCCGGGGTGCCCGAGGAGGTGCGCGGCCACGTGATCAGCACCGACGACGTCAGCACGGTGATTCTGCAGGAGCGCGGCGGCGTGCGGTACATCGACAACGACGACATCGCGGCGCGGGTGCTCTGCCCCACCGCGGAGGAGCTGGTGCGCTACCGGTTCCGGGTGCGCGAGTTCCACGTCGAGGACTCGCTGCTCGGCGCGCTGGGACGCCGGGTGCGCCCGATGGCCCCGGTCAGCGCGGTCTGCCGCATCCCGACCTGAGCATCGGGCCGCGGTGCGGTCAGCCCGCCACCTGCCAGACGAGGCAGAACGGGTGGCCGACCGGGTCCGCGTACACCCGGAAGGTCTTGCCGCCGCCGGGCAGCGGGGTCGCGCCCAGCGCGAGCACCTGCGGCTCGGCCTGCTCGATGTCGTCGACGCGCACGTCGAGGTGCATCTGCTGCGGGTGGGCCGGGTCGGGCCAGCGCGGGGGCGTGAAGTCGGCAACCCGCTGGAACCCCACGCCCGGCCGGTCGGGCGCGTCGCCGATGACGACCCAGTCGCCCTCCTCGTAAACCCGCTGCATGCCGAGCAGCTCCTGGTAGAACCCGGCCAGCGCGCTCGGGTCCGGGCAGTCGATGATGAGGCCGTGCCAGCGTCCGATCACGGCGAACATTCTGCCGCACGGGTCCGACCGATGCCGTGAACCACGGCGCATACGCCGGCCGCGGGCGGATGTACGGCACGGCAGGTCCTGAGCCTGCGGTGATGGGAAGGGCACCTTCTACAACGCGGAGCGTTGTGAAGGTGCCCTTCCTTTCCTCTCACGAGCGGGCGGGGGTGCGCCAGAGGGCGTACGCGAGCCAGAGGCAGCCGGCGGCGACGAGCACGCCGTGGCCCACGCGGACGGCGGCCGGGGTGAAGAACTGCGGTAGGAACGTCGCGAAGCCCACGGCGAACAGCACGCCGGACAGGCGCGGCAGGACGCCGGAGCGGGCGATCGCGACGGCGGCGAGGACCGCGCCGACGGCGAGCAGGATCAGTCCGATGCCGAAGGTGGTCACCGCGGCGGGCAGGTAGCGCACGCCTTCGGCCAGGCCGAGCAGGTCGAGCTGGGCGCCGCCGGTGCTCTCGGCGGCCAGCACGTGCAGGGCGAAGTCCTCCGCGCCGTAGAACGGCAGGGTCAGGCCGACGCCGATCCAGGCGGTGACCGCGGCGGTGAGCGCGAGCGGCTCGGCGCGGGTGCCGTCGACGACGCGGCGCACGGCCAGCAGGGCGAGCGGCACGAGGATGAACCCGATCATCGCGAACAGGTGGGTGGCGACCCACCAGGGCGAGGACATGGCTTCCTGCGCGCCCTGCAGGGTGGTCTCGTCGCGCCACGGGCGCAGGCCGGGGTACAACGCGAACAGGACTCCGGCGGCGGCCAGCGCGGCGGCGGCCAGGCGGATCCGGGTGAGGGGTGCGGACACGGTCTTCTCCTCAGGGGTGGGCCGGCAGGGAATCGAGGAAGGTGGCGATGAGCTGCTGGTAGGTCTCGTCGAGGTCTTCGGGCAGGCCGAAGCCGCCGGCTGACTCCAGCGAGGCGAAACCGTGCGCGATGACGCGCAGCTTGCGGATGGTGTGGACCTGACCCGCGGGGTCGAGCCGCCACGGCCGCAGCGCGGCCTGGATGACTTCGAGCTGGCGGATGCCGGCCGCGGCGAGTTCGGGGTGGTGCAGCGGGTCGACGGGCATCGCGGCGTAGCGGGCGGGGTGGGCCACCACGTATTGCCGGTAGGCGTGCATCAGCGCGGTGATCGCGTCGGTGCCGCTGCGGCCTATCGCCGCGGCGGCGAACCGGTCCGCGAGTTCGTTGAGCACGCGCACGCCGACCTGTGTCTTCAGTTCGGCGAGGCCGCCGACGTGTTTGTAGAGCGAGGGAGCGGCGACGCCGCAGCGCGCCGCGACGGCGGCGAGGGTCAGCGCATCGACCCCGTGCTCGTCGATGACCTCGACGGCCGCCTGGACGACGGCCTGAGTGGACAGTCCGGCCCTGGGCATGTCGCCACCTCCTTCCACGTTCGCTAACGTTCGTAGCTTTAAAGCTACTACCATTAGCCAGATGTCGTCAAGCGGTGCTGCGCGGCGCGGTCAGGCACGGCGGATAAGCCGGCAATTATGGACATTAAGGACTAAATCCGATACAAAGGGCATACCTGATGGAGCGCCTGGCGGGGAAGCGCTCCAGGTGTGCCGGTGACGGCTCCCCCTGACACCTGTGCCTGCCGCTACGCCTCCAGCAGCAACGTCCATGGTCTACGAGTCGGCTCGGTCGATTCGGGTTCGGAGGCTGGCATGTCGTTTCGAAGGTCCCTGGCGACAGGCGCGGCGGTGGCCACCGCCCTCCTGCCGTCGCTGCTGAGCGCCACGCCCGCGCAGGCGGCGGTGATCCCCGGCGTCGGCTCCGCGCCGCTCGTCGCGTACGCCGACCGCAACTTCACCGGCGCCAAGCAGTCCTACGGGACGGGCGTGTTCGACGCCGCCAAGAAGGAACTCGGCGTCGTCGGCAACGACGCCATCACCTCGCTCTACGTCGCCTCCGGATATCGCGCGTTGGCCTGCGACAACGGCGGGTCCGAGGGCAACGTGAACAAGGGCTCGCTCGGCACCTGCCGCTACTTCGACGCCGGGCTGCACCAGTTCGTCGGCGACGGTCTCAACGACAAGATCTCGCTGCTGGCCGTCATGGGCAAGCCGGTCAAGGGCACCGCCGTCACCGCGTTCCAGAACACGAAGTTCACCGGCACCTCGCTGCCGCTGGGCTCGGGCGGCTTCGGCCAGGTCGCCGGCAACCTGTCCACGCTGGCCGACTCGGTCAAGTCGCTGAAGGTCGCCGACGGATACCGCGTCGTCGCCTGCGACAACGACGCCAAGCCTGGCACCGCCACCCTCGACCTGGGCAAGTGCCGGCTGTTCCGCGGCGGCGAGCACGCCACCGTCGGCGGCGACATGGAAACGAAGATCTCCCTGGTCGCCGTGGGCACACCACCGCTGATCGCCGCCGCCGACGCCGACCTGGGCGGCCTGCGCCAGTCGTTCAACCCGGGCGTGTACACCGGGCTCGCCAACGAGCTGGCCACGGTCGGCAACGACAAGATCAGCTCACTGCGCGTGGGCGACGGCTGGCGCGTGGTCGGCTGCCGCAACGACAGCACCGGCCCGAGCGGGCAGGGCGACCTCGGCCTGTGCCGGATGTTCGGCGCCGGCGAGACCAACCTGGGCGGCAGCTCGCTCAACGACGGCATCTCCACGCTCGTCGTGCAGGCCGGCCCGGCCTCGGGCAGTCTGCTGAACGTGTACGCCGACCGCGACTTCAAGGGCGCCACGGCCACCTTCGGGCCCGGCATCTACACGGCCGCCGACCTCGCCCCGGTCGGCAACGACGGAGTCAGCTCGCTGCGCGTGCCCGGCGCGGGCCGTGCCGTGCTCTGCGACAACGACTCGGGCCAGAACCTGGGCACGTGCCGGCTGTTCGTCAAGAGCGACCACCTGTACGTCGGCGGCGACATCAACGACAAGACCTCGCTGATCGCCCTGGCCCCGTAGCACCCGACTGTGAGCGACGCGGCCCGCGCCACCCGGCACGGGCCGCGTCCGCGTTGCCGAGACCGGCTCAGCCGGTCGGCTCGGACTCCCTGCGGCGCTGCTGCTCGGCGGCCACCTGGCCCAGGCTCGCGCCGAGGATCTGGCTGCGGTAGAAGTCCGTCGAGTCCTCCCGCGTCAGCTGGAAGCAGGCCACGGCGAGCAGCACCACCTCCAGCGTGGTCAGCACGCTGCGGGCCGTCGAATGCCAGCCCGGCAGCAGCCCGAGGTCCGCCAGGGTGTACACCGGCATGCTCACGTCCGACGGCGGCGCGTACTCCAGGCCCACCGCGATGCCGCAGACGAGCACCACGACGAACGGCACGGCCGCGACCCACGTCAGGACCCGCCCGGCCTGCCACGGTCGCCGGATCGCGACCGCCAGAACCCCGAAAGCCACCACGGCCAGGGCCGCGACCCCGAGGTCGAACCACAGCGACTCCCCCACGACGTCGACGACGTCCGCCGGGTCGGCCACCTGCGCGGCGCGCGCCGAGGCGAGGAACGCGTCAGCCGCGTCGGCGAACCGGCCCAGTGAGACCACCGACACGACCACGTCGGCCACGGCGACGGCGACGAACGCCGCCAGCGCGGCGCTCGCCACGGTGACGGTACGCGGCCGGACCTCGTTGCTGACCATGCTTCTTCCCTCCGATGACGACGGCGTCGCACAGTGTGCGCGATCCGCCCGGCCGCGCGTGGCCCCGTCGGGTCACGATTCGGCCGCTCGTCGCGGTGGAGCAAACGCGGGTCAGGCGCCGGTGACGCCGTCGACGCCCTCACGGAGGAAGTCGGCGTGGCCGTTGTGGCGGGCGTACTCGTGGATCAGGTGCAGCATCACGAACCGCAGCGAGACGTCCTGTCCCCAGCGGGGGTTGTGGGCGACCACGTCCAGCGACTCGGCCTCGCGTTCGATGCGCCGCGCATGCTCGACCTCGGCCTGCCACGCGGCGAACGCGTCCGCGCGGGTCGCGCCGGTCGGGTCGTACGCCACCTGGTAGTCGTTGTCCGGCGACCAGACCAGGGTGATGTCCTCCCCGGCGATGACCTTGCGGAACCAGGTGCGCTCGACCTCGCACATGTGCCGGACCAGGCCGAGCAGGCTCAGCGTCGACGGCGGCATGGACCGCTCACGCAGCTGCTCGTCGGTCAGCCCGTCGCACTTCCAGGCCAGCGTGGCCCGGTGGTAGTCGAGGAACTGCCGCAGCATCTCCCGCTCACCGGCGATCAGCGGCACATCGGGGCGCTCGGTGGCCATCACGAAGATCCTTCCGTCGGAAGCCACCTTTGTACCAGGCCGTGCGGGTTCACGCGGCCGGCAAGATCGCCGTTTCGGGTCAGCAGGCCTGGTCAGAACACAGATCATGGCCGCAAACAGCGATCTTGCCTACGTGCAGCCCTCGTCCGACGGGGTGCCGTTCATCCTGCACGACAGCACCGTCGACCGGACCACCGACGGGACCGGCGCGATCCGTGGCATGACGTCCGCTCAGCTCAAGACTCTGGACGCCGGTTCCTGGTTCGCGCCGCACTACACGGGCGTGCGGATGCCGACGCTGGCCGAACAACTGGCCGACCTGCGTACCCGCGGCGGCAACCTGCTGCTGGAGATCAAGGGTGCGCACACCCGCGACCAGGTCACGAAGATCGTGCAGGTGATCCGCGAGCAGCAGATGACCGGCCGCGTGTTCATCCAGAGCTTCGACGTGGCGTCGCTGCAGTACAGCTACGAGCTGGCCCCGGAACTGCCCATCGGTCTGCTGCGCAGCACCCTGGACGCGGACCCGGTCGCCCTGGCCGGGCAGCTGCACCTGACTGCGTACCACCCGCCGGGCTCGGCGCTGCTGGCCCGCCCGACCCTGGTCGCCGACCTGCACCAGGCCGGCGTGGCGGTGATGGCCTGGACGATCGACTCCGCGGCCCAGTGGCGCTCGCTGAACCAGCTCGGCGTGGACGGCATCATCACCAACCGCCCGGCGGAACTGGCCGGGTGGATCTCGGCGGGCTGACGTGACCGGGCTCGCCTCCGCTCTGGGGGCGAGCCCCGCTCAGCGGTCAGTGCGCAGGAACGTCAGCGACTTCAGGTGGTCGATCAGGGCGTCCATCTCGGCGAGCTTGTATCCCGCCTGCTCACGCAGCTCGATGTCGAGCGAGTGGTCGACGATCGAGCGCAGCGAGAAGCTGATCCGCGACATCCGGCTGAGGAACCGCTCCCGCAGGCCCTCGGCGAACGCGAGGTGCCGATCGGTGAGGTCGCCGTCGTCGAGGTCGGCGGTGCCGGCGAGTTCGAGGGCGAGACTGGCCTGGCCCGCGAAGACCGAGGCCATCTCGACGTCCACCGCGTCGAAGGGGTCTTCCCCGGGTTTCTTGGACAGCAGGATCGCCCCGAGCGCCGTCTCCTGTCCGGTCAGCGGCGCGATCAGGAGCTGGGACGGCTGCGCCGCACCAAGCACGTCGCGCAGCCGCGGATCGGCAGCCGGCTCGACCACCATGACCCGGCGCTCGGCCATGACCAGTGCGCAGACGGCCGGCAGCGCGCCCGGGGCGTCCACGAGCAGCTTCAACGTGCCCATGGCCTGCACACCGGTCACGGTGAGACCGTCGGGCGAGAGCAGCACGACGCACGCCCCGTCCGCGCGGTCGGCGCGCTCCGCCTGACTGATGAGCTCGGCCATCAGGGCGTCGGGCCCCACCCCGGCGAGCACCCGCTCGGTGATCGAGACCATCGCCTCCTGCCAGGCGTGGCGGCGGCAGGCCTCGGTGAAGATGCCGGCGTTGCCGATAGCGGCCGCGGCGACCCGGGAGAAGTCGGTGATCAGTTCCTCGTCGGCGGCGCTGAACTCGGCCGCCCCCACCTTCTCGGTCAGGTAGAAGTTGCCCAGCAGACGGCCGGCCGAGGTCAGCACCGGCACCCCGAGGAACGACGTCATCGGCGGATGGTGCTCCGGGAAGCCCACCGAGCACGGATGGGCGGAGATCTCGGCGACCCGGATCGGATGCGGTTCCGCCAGCAGCAGCCCGAGCAGGCCACGCCCTTCGGGCAGGTGCCCCATGCGGTCGGCGGTCGCGGCGTCCATGCCGTCGAACACGAACTCGGTGATGTGGCCGTCCTCGACCACGCCGAGCGCCGCATATTTGGCGCGCACCAGGTGCCGGGCGGTCACCACGAGCCGGTGCAGCACCTGGGTCAGGTCCACCCCGCGGGCCATCTCCAGGTTCGCCCGCAGCAGCGCTCGGATGCGCTCCTCGCCCGCGCCGAGCGCGCGAGCCCGCTCGATCAGGCGCTGCAGGGCAAGGTCGAGTTCCAACCTGCCCGTGTGGGTGTAGCGGACCGCCGAGCCGAGGCTGCCCGCTTCCAGATCCCTCGATCCCATCATTTTCGCCGTGAACGGCTCACCACCGGCCATACTTCACAGCCTTCCCGGACGGAGGCATGTCCGAAGCCCTGGCGGAGGCTCTCCGAAGAAGCATATTCCCTGTTCAGGGCCGTTGCGCCGGTTGACCTCACCTCGGGTCAGCGCCGACCTCCGGCACCGGCGGCCTCGCGCAGGGCGGCACGGGCAGCGGTGTAGTCGGTGAGCACCGCGGTCGCTGGGGCCTCAACCAGCTGCTTGACCACACCCTGCACCGACGCGCGCAACTGCTTGGCGGCGCGGCGGCGGCGGGCGCGGGCGGCCAGCCGGACCACCGGGCGCACCAGCACCGCGATCAGGAACCCGGCCAGCAGGCCGCCGGCCAGCAGCGCCGTCGGCATCGGCAGCCAGCCGTCCACCATGGGCGTACGCAGCGGCGGCAGCGCCAGCGCCTGCATGCCCAGCCGTACGCCGAGCCACAGCAGCCCGACCAGCGCCACCGCGGTGACCAGCCACTGCAGCAGCCCGACCGCCCGCCACCACCAGCGTTTGCGGGCGACGCCGAGGTCGGTCTGCGCGACGGCCCGGTCCAGCGCGTCGAGCACCTCGTCGCGAAACGAGCGCACCGCCGCGAGCATGGCGTCCTGCCACGGCGCGGGCAGCGGCGCGCTCGCCCGGTCGGCGGCCTCGCGCAGCGCCTTGGTGACCGCGGCCGTGGCGGCGGGTGAGGCCGGGGCCAGCGAGGTCGCGGCCGGCACGGCCGCGCGGTGGTCGCCGAGGTGCAGGCGCTCCAGGGGATCGGGACGGGTCCGGCGGATCCAGCGCAGCAGCGGCCAGCCGGTCATCTTGCGGGCCCGGTGCACGTAGGCGTTCTCGACCGCGGCGGCCACCGTCGGCACCGCGGCGGCCTGGGACAGGGCGGCGGTCAGCGCCCTGCTCGCCTCGGCGTCCAGCGCGCTCTTCGGCGGATCGGCGGCGACGGCCGAGGCCAGCGCGGCGGTGACCCCGTCGAGGTCGGCGGCCAGCCGCCGCACCGCGGCCTGCCGGGCGACCACCGCCTGCCGGATCGCCTTGACCAGCGGGTCCAGGCCGGGCGGGCCGATCGTGGAGGTGGTCAGCACGGGCAGCCCGTCGAGGCCGTCGGCGGCCAGCAGGCGGCGCAGGTCCGCCGTGCAGTCCTCCAGGTCGGCGGCGGACAGCAGGTCGGCGGCGTTGAGCGCGACGACGGTGATCTCGCGGTGGCGGTGGAACCGCGCCAGGTAGCCGCTGTGCACGATCTTGTCGGCGTACTTCTGCGGATGCAGCACCCAGACGATGAGGTCCACCACGGACAGCAGCCGGTCGGCCTCGGCACGGTGCGCGGCCTGCACCGAGTCGTAGTCGGGCAGGTCGAGCAGCACCAGGCCGGACAGGTCGGGCTCGGTGCCGCCGTCGCGGGTGTAGCGGCGGTCGACGCCGAGCCAGTCGAGCAGCGGGTCGGCGCTGTCGGGTCCCCATACGCAGGCGTGCGCCTCGCCGGTGGTGGGGCGGCGTACACCGGTCTGCGACAGCGGCACCCCGGCCAGGGCGTTGAAGATGCTGGACTTGCCGGTGCCGGTCGCGCCGGCCAGCGCCACCACGGTGTGCAGCTGCGACAGGGCCAGCCGCTCCCCGGCCCGCCCGATCAGCGCCCGGGCCGGGGCCAGGTCGCGTTCGGGCAGCCGGTCGGCGGTCGCGGCGGTGAACCGTTCGAGCGCGGCCAAACGCTCGACCACCGTCGGCGCGCTCACCCGGCGGCTCCGTCCTGGGAGATCGGGTCGGCCCGGCGGGCGGTGTCGACGGCAGCGGCGGCGGCGCGCAGGCGGTCGCCGTCCTGCGTGGACACTCCGGTGCCGTCGAGTACGGCGTGGAAGCGGGCCGCCTCCTGCTGGAGCAGCCCGTCCACCTTGGCCAGGAAGTCCTGCCGGGCCCGTTCGGCCAGGCGGCGCACGGCGTCGTCGCCGAAGATGGCTTCGAGGACCTTCTGCGCCGCGACGGTGGCCCCGGCCCCGACGGCGATCTCCGCACCGGTCGGGATGAACGCGGTGGCCGCGAACACCAGGATCATCAGGCACAGCCCGAGCGCGTTGACGGCGTACGCGCTGAACTGCGCGGCGAACAGCTTGCCGCCGGACTCGTCGCGGACCAGGTCGAGCACCCCGCGCTGCCAGTCGCGCACGACCCGGTCGGCGCGGGCGTCGATGTCGGGGCCGACCCGGGCCAGGCCCGGGTTCGCGGCGAGCAGCTCACCGCCCGCGGGGTGGGCCCGCCAGGCGGCGGCCGCGTGCTCGGCGGCGTCGGCGGCCGCGCCGTGCACGAAGACGACCAGTTGCGACTCGATCGCCGTGATCAGCTCGTCGGTGGGGCGGGGCCGGCCGGTGATGGCGCTGACGAGCTGGTCGCGCAGCCGCCCGACCCGGGCCTGCAGGCCGCGCATGAACTCGCCGGTGCCGACCAGCTCCTGCCAGCGGGCGAGCACCTCGCCGCGGAACATGGTGCCGTCGCGGATGCCCTGGTCCACGGCGTGGGCGGCCTCGCGGTAGGCGTTGTCGACCGACGCGCCGAGCGCGGTGACGGCCTCGGCCTGGGCGTCGGCCTCGGCGGCGAGCCGGGCGGTGGCCGGGGTCAGCGCGGCGACAGCCCCGTCGACGGTCTGGCGCACCACGGCCGCGCGGGCCGCGGCGGAGCGGGCCAGTTCGTCCAGCCATTCGCGCAGCGGGGCGACGGCCTGTTCGGACAGCAGCCCGTGCTGGTCCAGGCGCTGCTCGTCGAGCACGAACATGGGCACCCCGCCGAGGCCGTGCTCGGCCAGCATCTCGGTCAGGTGCGGGGTCACCTCGGCGTCGGCGCCGGGCGGCACGCGGTTCAGGATGATCGACACGGCGGTTCCCCGGTCGCGGGCGGCGTGCAGCAGCTCCCACGGCACCGCGTCGGCGTAGCGGACCGCGGTCGTGACGAACAGCCACAGGTCCGCGGCGGCCAGCAGCTGCTCGGCCAGCGCCCGGTTGTCCTCCTCGACGGAGTCGATGTCGGGCGAGTCGAGCAGCGCGACCCCGGGGCTCAGCACCGCGACGGGCATGACCAGCAGGCCGATGCCGCCGCCGTCGGCGCTGCCGGTGCGGCCCAGCCGCGGCAGCAGGTTGGCCTCGCTGAACCAGGCGGCGTCGGAGGGATGGCAGACCAGCACCGGCGCCCGCGTGGTGGGCCGGCGCGCGCCCGCGACGCTGACCGGGGCCCGCACCAGGCTGTTGACCAGAGTGGACTTGCCCGCCCCCGTGGAGCCGCCCGCGACGGCCAGCAGCGGCGCGTCCAGCCGGGCCAGTCGCGGGATGAGGTAGTCGTCGAGCTGCCCGGCGGTGGCCTTGGCCAGGCTGGTCGCGGCGGCGGCGCCAGGCAGGGCCAGCGGGTAGCGCACCCCGGTGAGCGCGTCGCGCAACCGCGTCAGTTCCCCGCCCAGCCCCGCGTCCGCGCCCGTCATGGCCACCACATATCCAGCATGGCGGAAACTATGCCCTCGGGCGTCCCTGTGCCGGAAACACGATCATCGCGGCGAAGATCGCCGTTTGTGGTCACCGGCCGCGGTCGGACCGCAGATCATGACCGCAGTCGGTGATCTTCCCGGCGGCCGTCCGGATGCGGAACCCCGGCCGCGGCCAGGCAAGCGCCGTAGCCGTCGGCGCGGGCGGTGATCCGTCCGGACACGACGCGCACCGCGGACTCGGTGGCGTCGCTGACGGCGTCCACACCGGCGGCCGCGGCGAGCGCGCCGGTCTCGTCGTACACGATGCGCAGGCCCGGCCACGCACGGCGCGGGAACGCCGCCGACAGGCAGCGGCGGAACTCGGCGAGCATCAGCCGCGCCAACGGCATCAGCTCTCCCGGCGCGCCGCTGACGAGGACGGCGGTGACCTGCGCGCCGGGCGGCGCGGCGCGCACCGCGTCCTCGATCGCGGCGAGCCGGTGCAGGCCGAGCACTGCCACCACACCATCGGCGGCGAGGTCCACCGGCTCGTCGCGGACCGCGTCGAGGGGCGCGGGCTCCTCGCCACCGTCGGTGGGCCACGGCTCGTCCGCCGGGCGCGGCGGGGCGACGTAGTCGGCGTACAGCGGCTGCCAGCGGTCGTGCAGGTCGAGTTCGCCGAGGTGCTCGCAGGTGGCGACGACGTGGAACGGCTCGACGAAACCGGGCGAGGTCTGCGCCAGCACACTCGCGCCCTGCAGCGTGGTCAGCGCGGCCTCGGCCACCCGCACCCGCCGCTGCGCCCGTCCCGGCGCGCCTTCGGCGGTGAGCCGCTCCAGGGCCAGCCCGAGCAGGATCGCCTGGAGCTTGAGCAGCTGCGCGTGGGGCCGCCGGACCCGGTCGTCGTCGAGCACCTCGGGCACCAGGTCCAGCGGGGACGGTGCGCCGGGCGCGCGGGTGGCCACCGGCAGGCGGGCCAGGGCCGCCCGGGCGTACGCCCCCAGCGCCTGCCCCGCCGTGCGGGCCGGTGCCGGCGGCGGCTCGGGTACGCGTTCGGCGTCGTCGGCCAGCACGGCGAAGTAGAGGGCCCGCTTGCCGGGGAAGTTGGAGTAGACCGCGCCCCGGGTCAGCCCGGCCCGCTCGGCGATGCCGTCGACGGTCGCTTCCCGGTAGCCGCGGGCGGCGAACTCGGCGCGGGCGGCCGACAGCACGCCGGCGCGGTTGCGCTGCTGCGTCTCAGCCCTGGTGAGGCGGCTCATCCCTGCTCCCGTGTCCGTCCGGTTAGCAAGATAACGCGGCTCTCGAATGTTGTCATCATCTGGCGGTATCATCTGAAGGTCGCCGACCCCCGAGGAGCGCCCGTGACCCGCAGCGATGTGCTGGCCTGCTCCTTCTGCGCCAAGACCCAGCGGCAGGTCCGCAAGCTCATCTCCGGCCCCGGGCAGGTCTGCATCTGCGACGAGTGCGTCGGTCTGTGCAACGAGCTGATCGAGGAAGAGGCCACCGAGCAGGCGGCGGCCACCCTGCTGCGCCCGCCGACCCCGCGCGACATCCACGCCGCGCTGGAGCAGTACGTCGTCGGCCAGGAGAGCGCGAAGACGGCGCTGTCGGTGGCGGTCTACAACCACTACAAGCGGGTCGCCGCCCGCAACGCGGCCGCCGCCGGGGAGCAGCCGGTCGAGCTGGGCAAGTCCAACATCCTGCTGATCGGGCCGACCGGCTGCGGAAAGACCTACCTGGCGCAGACCCTGGCCCGCACCCTGGGCGTGCCGTTCGCGATCGCCGACGCGACCGCGCTGACGCAGGCCGGATACGTCGGCGAGGACGTCGACAGCATCCTGCTCAAGCTGATCCAGGCCGCCGACGGCGACGTGCGCCGGGCCGAGACCGGCATCGTGTACATCGACGAGATCGACAAGATCGCCCGCGGCGGCGCGGACCGCACCGCCGTGCGCGACGTCTCCGGCGAGGGCGTCCAGCAGGCCCTGCTCAAGATGCTCGAAGGCACCACGGTGCGGGTGCCGCAGCCGAACTCGCGCAAGCAGCCCGCCGAGGAGTTCCTCCAGATCGACACCACCGACGTGCTGTTCATCCTCGGCGGCGCGTTCGCCGGCCTGGAGGAGATCATCGAGCGGCGCTCGCAGCGGCGCGGCATCGGCTTCGCGGCCAGCGTCCAGGCCGCCGAACCCACCCTCGACGAGGTCATGCCCGCCGACCTGGTGACGTTCGGGATGATCCCGGAGTTCGTCGGGCGGCTGCCCATCGTGACCACGGTGCGCCCGTTCGACCGGGCCACCCTGATGCGCATCCTCACCGAGCCGCGCAACGCGCTGATCAAGCAGTACCAGCTGCTGTTCGAGCTGGACGGGGTGGAGCTGGAGGTGACCACCGACGCGGTCGCGGCCATCGCCGAGCAGGCCCTGCTGCGCCGCACCGGCGCCCGCGCGACCCGGGCCATCCTGGAGGAGATCCTGCTCAACGTGATGTACGAGGTGCCCAGCCGCGACGACGTGGCCCGGGTCGTGATCGACCGGGCGACGGTGCTGGACAACGTCAACCCGACCCTGGTCCCCCGCGAGCACCTCCCCCGCCGCCGCGCCCGCCGCGCCGAGACGGCCTGACCGGCGTGCTCAGCCCAGCAGGTCGATGACCGTCGCCTCGGCCCGGGAGACCCGCCGGTAGACCGTCCACAGCAGGGCCAGGTCCTGCCAGGGCAGGCCGACAGGGGCGTAGACGGTGGGGCGGTCGGTGCTGTCGCGGGCGGGCAGGTCGCCTCGCAGCACGTCGCCGAGCGTGCCCGCGGCGACCCCGGCCTCCAGCCCGACGTTGCCCAGCGCACCCGCGGCGGCGGCCGGCGCTCTGTCGTCGACCACCACCCGACACGCCAGCAGCAGGTCCGCGGGCAGCTCGACCTTGCCGGGCTCGTCCGCGCCGAGCGTGGTCAGGTGCTGGTGCGGGCGCACCTCGTCGGCGCGCAGCAGCGGGCGGCGCGACCAGGTCGCCAGCACCACCGGGTCGGCGGCCAGCGCCACCGCCGACGCGCTCTCCAGCGGCAGCGCGCCCAGCTCCGCGGGGCGGGCGGGGTCCAGGTCGGTGGCCACCACCTCGCGCCAGGCGCGCAGCCGGCGCAGCCCGGCCGCGACGACCCGGGCCTGCGCGCCCGCGCCGACGAAGCCGAGCGTGCCCGCACCCGGATCGGCCAGCAGGTGGGTGCCCAGCGCCGCGGCGAGCCCGGTGCGCCAGGCGGTGACGGCCGCCGAGTCGGCCAGCGCCAGCAGCTCGCCCGTTGCCAGGTCGTGCAGGCAGACGACGCCGCGCAGTGCGGGCGAGGCGGCCGGGAACTTCGCGTTGACCTTCACCGTGTACGCGGGCACGCCCGGCAGCAGCCCCGGCATGAGGCAGGTCGCGGTCCCCGGTCCGGGCAGCTCGGTGCGCACCCGCAGCGGCGGCTGCGCCGGAGCGGGCGCGCGGAAGCCCTCGCCGAGCACCTCCAGCACCTCGTCCACGTCGACCGCACGCTCGACGTCGGATCGGGTCAGCAACACGGTCACGTCTGGAACGCTAGTCCGCGCGGCCCGACACGATGGTCGTTAACAAACTGATCACGTCGTGAACTGGCGTTTCAGCCGACCTGTGGATGACCTTGGGTGAAAGGTTGTCCTGATGCGATACGTGATGCTCCGCGGGTGGCGGCTGGCCGCGGTCCTGACGGCGGCGCTGGCCACCGCCGCCGTCCTGGTCGGCGGCCCGGTCCACGCCGACCCCGAACGGCAGACCCGGCCGAACGTGCTGATGGTGGTGCTCGACGACGCCCGGCCCGAGGGCATGTCCGCGCTGCCGCAGACGATGGCCTGGCTGGCGGACGGCACCGCCTATCCGAATACCGTGGCGGCCACGCCGAGCTGCGGCCCGAGCCGGGCCACGCTGCTGACCGGCCGGTACGCGCACAACCACGGCGTGCTGCACCAGGCCGACGTCGACAATCTCGACCACACCAGCACGCTCCAGCACACCCTGCACACCGCCGGCTACGCCACCGCGGCCGTCGGCAAGTTCACCAACAACTGGGCCCTGGACGAGACCCCGCCCGGCTTCGACCACTCCGCCCTGGTCGGCGGCGGGTACACCGACGCGCGGTTCGTGGTCGACGGCAGGCAGCGGCGCGTGCCGTACTCGACGACGTTCATCGGCCGGCAGGTCAACACCTACCTCGACGGGTTCGAGGCCGACGACGCCAAGCCATGGTTCGTGTACGCGGGTTTCACCGCCCCGCACGCCCCGTGGACCCCCGAGCCGCAGTACGCCAAGCGCGCGTTCGACTGGCAGCCCAGCCCCGCCGTGGGTGAGGCCGACCGGTCCGACAAGCCCGCGTACGTGCGCCGCCACCGCGCGACCCGGGCCGAGGGTGACGTCATCCGCCTCGGCCAGTTGCGCACCCTGCTCTCCGTCGACGACACGCTGGCCCGGGTCCGCGAGCACCTGGACCGCCTCGGCGAGCTGCGGGACACGCTCGTCGTGCTGGTCTCGGACAACGCCAAGTTCTGGGGCGAGCACGGCCTCGACGAGAAGTTCATGCCGTACGCGGCCGGATACCGGGTGCCGCTGTACCTGTCCTGGCCCGGCCGCATCCCGCGCGGGGCAGATGAGCGCCTGGCCTCGACCGTCGACGTCACCCCGACGGTGCTGGCCGCGGCCGGGCTCACCGCCGGCTACGTGATCGACGGCCGCGACCTGCGGGGCGACGTGCGGCGCGAGGCGACGCTGCTGGAGTACTGGCAGGACTCGCACAACGGCGGCTTTCCCACCTGGGCCTCCCGCGTCGCACCCGGCGACCGTCAGTTCACCCGCTACACCGACCTGGCCGGCAACCAGCTCTCGCAGGAGTACTACGACCTCGCGGCCGACCCGTGGGAGCTGGTGAACCTGCTCGGCGACGCCGACCGGGGCAACGACCCCGACGTCACCGCCGACGCCGCGACCCTGGCCGCCTGGCAGCAGTGCGCGGGCGCGACCTGCCCCTGACCGGTGTCAGCCCTGGGCGCGCCAGGCCTGGTAGCGGTGCCAGGCCTGGAGCCCGTCGGGCACCCAGTCCCACTCGTCGAGCCGGGCGGCGATCTCCTCCTCGGTGAGGAAGGCGTGCCAGGCGACCTCCTCGACCTGCGGGTCCACCGGCCCGTCGCAGCGGACCTCGTACAGGGCCGAGAACCAGGAGTGCTCGGGGGTCTCGTACAGGAAGGTGAACAGCGGCCGCGGCGCGGGCAGGCCGGTGACGCCGAGTTCCTCCTCGGCCTCGCGCAGCGCGGCGTCGTCGTAGGTCTCCCCGGCGCCGACCACCCCACCGACGAACATGTCGTAGCAGGACGGGAAGACCAGCTTCTGCGCGGTGCGCCGGTGCACGAACAGCCGCCCGTCGCCGGTGCGGGCCAGCACGAACACGCAGCGGTGGGTGAGCCGCCGGGCGTACGCCTGCGCCCGGGTCGCCTGTCCCACCACCCGGTCCTGCGCGTCGACGATGTCCAGCAACTCCCCCGCCGACCGCGGCTCCTGCTCACCCATACCGCCCATTCAACACGCCCCCGGATGATCGTGATCATCGTGGAGGTCGCGGCGGGCACGGCGGCCTGTCGTACCCGCCCGATACCGTCACGGTGATCTTCAGAGAGCGGGTGGTCAGCATGTCGGTTCCGGTGTTCCAGGTCGGCCAGGGAGACGCGTCGTCCCCGGTGATCCTGCACGTGCCGCACGCGTCGCGGCAGATCAGCGGGCCCGCGCGGGCCTCGATCGCGCTCGACGACACCGCGCTGCTCACCGAACTCGACCGCATGACCGACGCGCACACCGACGTGATCGCCGCACGGGCGGCCGAGGCGGCCCGGGTCCGGCCCTGGATGTTCGTCAACGAGTGGTCGCGGCTGGTCGTGGACCCGGAGCGGTTCCCCGACGAGCGGGAGGAGATGGCCGCCGTCGGCATGGGCGCGGTGTACACGCACACCTCGCACGGGCAGCGGCTGCGCCCCGACGACCCCGCCTTCGCCCAGCGGCTGCTCGACGCGCACTTCCACCCGTACGCCCAGGGCATGACCGACCTGGTCGACGAGCGGCTGGCCGCGACGGGCCGCGCGATCGTCGTCGACGTGCACTCCTACCCCGCTCTCGCGCTGCCGTACGAGCTGCACGGCGACGGCCCGCGCCCCCAGATCTGCCTCGGCACGGACCTCGCCCACACCCCGCCGTGGCTGCGCGACGCGGCAGCGGAGGCCTTCGCGGGCTACGAGGTCGGCTTCGACACCCCGTTCGCCGGCTGCTACGTGCCGCTCAAGCACTACGGGATCGACGACCGGGTGTCGGCGCTGATGGTCGAGATCCGCCGCGACACGTACCAGTCCGAGCCCGGCGGCGACCCGCAACCGGGCCTGGACCGCCTGGCGGCGTCCCTGGCCACGCTGGTCGACGCCCTGGCGAAGGCCTGACGCGCGGGTCAGGCCGAGGCGCGGCGGACCAGGCGGGTGGGCAGGACCAGCGGGTGGGGTTCCTCGCCCGCGATCAGGCTGAGCAGCATCTTCGCCATCTCCCGGCCGAGCCCGTGGATGGGCTGGTGAACCGTGGTCAGCTGCGGGTCGGTGTGCAGCGCGGTCAGCAGATCGTCGAACCCGACCACCGCGATGTCGCCGGGCACCGAGCGCCCGTGCGCCTTCAAGGCGCGCAGCGCGCCGGCGGCCATCGCGTCCGATCCGGCGACCACCGCGTCGACCTCCGGATACGCCGCCAGCAGCCGGGTCATCGCCGCGGCGCCGGAGGATTCGGTGAAGTCGCCGTGCTCGACCCGGGACGGGCTCAGCCCGGCCACCGCCATCGCGTCGAGGTAACCGCGGTGCCGTGACGCGCCCGCGTCGGTGTCCATGTGGCCGGTGATGACGGCGATGTGCCGCCGGCCGAGGCCGATGAGGTGTTCGGTGGCCAGCCGGGAGCCGCCCCGGTTGTCGGCGTCGACATACCAGCGGGGCTCGGCGTGCAGCGGGCGGCCGCCGAAGACGACCGGGACGTCGTGCCGGTCGGCGAGCGCCGCGAGCGGGTCGTCGCCGCGCAGCGCCATGAGCATGACGCCGTCCGCGCGCCGGGACTTGAGGATGCGCTGCAGGCGGGCCTGGCCCTGGGTCGTGTTGGCCAGCACCAGCAGCAGTTCGAGGTCGGTCTTCTCCAGTTCCGCGTTGACGCCCAGGATGATCTGCGCGAAGAACGGATCGGTGAACTGGGCCGGGTCGTGGTGGGACAGCGCGAGCACGACCGCGCCGACCTGTTGCGTGGCCAGCGCCCGCGCGGTGGGGTTCGGCACGAAGCCCAGCTCGGCGACGGCCCGCTCGACGGCGTCGCGCTTGGCCTGGCTGACGTGCCGGGCGTTGTTGATGACGCGGGAGGCGGCGGAGCGCGACACACCCGCCCGTGCCGCGACCTCGTCGAGCGTCGGCTGACGCTTGGGACCCATGGAGCCGTGACACCCCTCTGCGGAGACGGTGGCACGAGCGTACGCGTCATCGCGGGGTTATTGGAAGCGCTCCCGGGCCCTACTTTCCCACCGGGACGGGGAGCGGCGCACAGGACACCCGGCTGATGTCACCGAATCCCGTGCTGCGAACGGCTCACGCCCAGCACACCGGCTTGCCCGGAAGCCGGGGAAAACCGGGAGCGCTTCCAGTTGCAAGATAGGAGTGTCGCGTTAAGACGTCAAGACAAGTGTCCGAAACTCTCGCCAGCAACAACCGAACAGTGGTAGGCACCTGCGGCCTGTAATTTTCAGCCGGCTGGAACCGCTTCCAGTCATGTCGATTTCCCGCGCGACTCCGCGTCGGGGGATAACCGCAGGACGGGCGGTGGGGCGGCTGGCAGGATGGCCGGGTGACGTACGAGGTGCGCCCGTTGGGGCCGGATGACAACAAGCTGGCTTGGGACCTGGGCAGTCTCGCCTTCGGCTACCACGAGCAGCCCATGCCCGAGACCTGGAACTCGAACTCGCCCGGTCGGCACACCCTCGGGGTGTTCGATCCGGCCGGGCGGATGGTCGCCAAGGCCGTGGACCGCGAGCAGGGCCAGTGGTTCGGCGGGCGGGTCGTGCCCACCAGCGGCGTCGCCGGTGTCGCCACGGCACCAGAGCTGCGCGGGCGCGGGCTCGGCCGGCTGGTGCTCACCCGGCTGCTGGAGGGGGCGCGCGAGCGCGGCGCGGTGATCAGCACCCTGTTCGACACCACCCCGCTGCCATACCGGGCGCTGGGCTGGGAGGAGGTTGGCGCGCTGGTCTACTGGACGATGTCCACCCGGGTGCTCGGCGCGATCCGCCCCGACCCGAAGACCACGCTGCGGCCGGCGACCGAGGACGACATCCCGGCCGTGTACGAGATCTACCGCCAGGTCGCCCGCGCGGGCGCCGGTCTGATGGAGCGCTCCGGCCCGGCGTTCGGCGCGACCCCCGCTCAGCTGCTGGCCGACTACCACGGCTTCACCGTCGCCGTGGACGACGCCGGGACCATCGTGGGTTACGCGAGCTGGGATCGCGGTCCCGGCTACGACGCGAGCGGCCGGCTCACCGTCGACGACCTGATCGGGCTGACCCCGGAGGCGACCCGCACGCTGCTGGCGATGTTCGGCGGCTGGGCCAGCGTCGCGCCGACCACGCTGCTCCGGCTCGGCCCGACCGACCCGGCCTGGTCGCTGATCGCCCGGATCGACGCCAAGGTGCACACGGCACAGCCGTGGATGGTGCGGGTCGTCGACGCGGCCGGGGCGGTCGCGGCGCGCGGCTGGCCGCGGCACCTGACCGGCGAGGTCGACCTGGACCTGGTCGACGACGTGTGCCCGTGGCAGCAGGGCCGGTGGCGGCTCTCCCTGTCCGGCGGCGAGGGCCGGCTGGAGCCCGGTGGAGCGGGCACGGTCCGGCTCAGCCCGCGTGGCCTGGCCGCCTGGTACGCCGGTGCCGCCACGCCGGAGCAGTTGCGCCGCACCGGCTTCCTGACCGGCGGCGACCCGGACACCGACGAGCTGCTGCGCACCGCGACCGCGGGTCCGCCGCCGACCCTGCACGACTACTTCTGACCTGCGGCCGCCACGCCGCACGCACTCGGCAGACGCCCAGCTCGGGCCGTCGTCAGGTGGGGAAGGGCACCTTCTACATCGCGGAGCGATGTGAAGGTGCCCTTCCTTTCATGCGGAGCGGGTGCCCTCCACTGCGGGGCGGCGGGGGCGGGCGAGGGAGAGGAGGAGGCCGCAGGCGGTGAGGGTCAGGCCCGCGTAGGCGGCGTAGGCGGGCAGGTCGGCGGGGATGCCGAGGTAGACGGTGATGCCGAGGATGCGGGACAGGCCCCACGGGAGCAGGGCCAGCTGGTCGTTCCAGACGGTGAGGGCGCGTTCCAGGCCGACGGCGGCGATCAGGCCGCCGATCAGGCCCAGCGGCACGCCGATCGCCGCCAGGGTGAGGCCGACGGCGCGGCGGCGCAGCAGTCCGTACCGGTCGCGCAGGACGACGGCGGTGGCCACGAACAGCCAGCAGAAAGCGGCGAACGCCACCGTGACGTAGATCGAGCGCTGGGTCGGCGAGGTCCAGAAGGCGAACCAGTACCTACCCGGTCCGCGCCCGGCCAGTGCCGCCAGCAGCAGCACGCTACGCAGCAGGGCGACGCCGCCGAGGACGGCCCACAGGTGGAACGGGTCGCGCCGGCCGACGACCAGCCGGGCCACGGCCGCGAACAGCAGCCAGCCGCCCAGCGTCACCAGCAGGTGCGCCGGTGCCGCGAACCAGGTGTACACCGCCCGGCTCGCCACCAGCACAAACGCGGGTACCAGCCAGACCAGCACCCGGTCCAGGCGTGCCGGTGGCGACTCCAGGCCGGCGACCCGCCACGGGCGCACCGCGCCGAGCAGCAGCGCCCGCGCGGCCCGGCCGCCCCGGCCGCGTCCCCGCAGGCCGAGCAGGAACACGACCAGGATCAGCACCAGCAGTCCGCGGGCGGCCCAGGCCATCGCCGGGTCGCGGTCGGCCCGGACCGCGCCGAGGTCGGCGGCGGTGAAGTTGTACGCGGGCAGGTCCAGGTCACTGCCGTAGCGCTGGGTGTGCACGTCGCGAGCGCCGCGATAGACGATCTCGGCGTCGCGCCAGCTGTCGTAGGCGGCCTGGTCACCGGTGTCCAGCCACTGCGCGTGGCGCAGCACCATGGCACGGTAGGCGCCCAGCGTCTCGAACAGGTTGACCTGGTAGTCGAGGGTGCGCGTGAACGACGTGCGCAGCCGCGGATCACGCCAGGTCGCCGGGTCGGTCACCGCGACCAGGTCGCGCATGCGCCGGGCCAGCACGACGGCCTGCTCGCCGTCGGCGATCGCCTGGTCGACCCGGCCGCCGGTCACGGCGTAGATGCTGTCCAGGGCGGCCGAGTCGCCGGTGGCGATGTCCCACTCGAAGATCCACATCATCGGCGGCGGCTCCAGGCCCAGCGCCTTGACCGTGCGGTCCGCGTACGGCCCGATGTACAGCCCCTTGGTCAGGGCCTCCCGGGACAGTGCCATGGCCTGCCCGATCGCCGCGACCGTCGCCTCGTCGCCGGAGAACGTGCGGTACGCCCAGTCGGCCGTCAGCTGCGCCGGATCGGCGTCCGGGTCCCAGGCCAGCCGCGCGACGGCGTACGTGTTGAGGTCGTACAGCTGCCAGAAGCCCGCGCGCAGGTAGAGCGACATCGGGCCGGCGCGCAGCGGGCCGCCGTCCTGCGTCCAGTTCCAGACGCCCTCGACCTTCGGGTTCGCGGCCAGGAACTCGCGCAGCGCCTGCCGGTGCAGCACGCCCAGGTCGTTGGGCAGCGAACCGAAGCCTTCGAACTCCCGCCGCGCCTGGAACTCCACGATCCGGCGGTGCTCGCCGGCCAGCAGCGTCGTGTTGAGCGGCAGGTGGCTGTAGAAGTCGCCGAGGGTGTACTTGGTCGACACGATCAGGTGCGGGTCGTCGAACCCGCCCAGCACCTGCCGGTAAGAGTCGGCATTGGTGTGCAGGTCGCCGACCGCGCCGACGCCGACGGTCCAGGTCCGGAAGATGACCTCCCGGTCTGCTCTGCCCGCGGTGTCCAGCAGCGCCCGCAGCATCGCGCGCACCGCGGCGTCGGTGGTGACCGCCAGCCGTGACGAGTAGTCCCAGCCGTTCTGGGCGTACACCTCACCGCCCTCGCCGATGCGCACCATCAGGCCTTCCACGAACGGCAGGCTCTCGAACAGCTCGGCCAGGCCCGCCTGGTAGACGGCCCACAGCCGGGGGTCGGCGACGTCCAGCCCGCCCACGGTGCGCTGCAGGTACGCCTCCAGCGGCGGCGACACCGCGAGCATGTCCGTGAGCAGGAAGACCTTCATGCCCATGTCCTCGGCGTACCGGAAGACCGGCCCGAACGCGGCGACCAGTGCCCTGGCCCGGTCGACGTGGGTGTCGCCCGCCGGGTACACGGCCCGGCCGTCGCCGACCTTGGCGAACGTGACGTACTCCAGGAAGCCCGGCACGACCACGCCGTTGTAGCCCTGGGCTGCGGAGTGGTCCACGAACTGCCGGAACTGGTCGCCGATCCGCGCCACCGCCGCCGCGTCGACCCATGGTGCCTGCGGCAGCAGGGCCTCGCCGACCACGTCGGTGTTGAGGTTGTAGTCGTCGCCCGCGGCGAAGGCGGCGGCGTCCGGTTCGCGCCCGACCGAACCGGCGTCGGTAAGCCGCAGCCCGAGGCGCGGCGTGATCACCCGACCGTCGTCCCCGGCGGGGATGACGGCGACGCCCGAGCGGATGCGGTCCGCGACCCGGTAGAGGCCGTCCGCCGTCCCGGCGACGTCGGAGCCGTCGACGGCGAGCTCCGCGCCGCGCGCCGTGATCCGGTACGAGTCGGCAGCTGGTGCGAGGGCCGCCAGCACCCCGGCACGCAACGTGGTCGCACCGGCCGTCGCGGTCGTCCCGGTCGCGGCGAGCGCCGGCGTGCTGGACTCAGGGATCCGGGTGATCGCCGGGCGGGGCAGGCCGCGGGAGGCGAGGGCGTCGGCGACCGCGTCGGCTGCCTTGGTCAGGCGCAGCAGGTCGGGCACGACGATGGTGGCCAGCGGCGGCGCGGGCACGGGCTCGCGCCGTGGTGCTGCGGCCGCGTCCTCGCGCGGGACGGCGGCAGGGGTGTGGCTCAGGCCGAGCGCGTCCCCGACGCCCCAGGCCACGCCCGCACCGAGCAGCAGCAGGACGACCGCTGCGGCGAGCAGCGGATACGGTTTCCGGGCGCGGGGAACATGAAACACGCTCGCATCGTAGTGCCCGCCCGGCCCCTGGTTTGATCACGATTTTCCAACGGAATCGCCCCGTCAGCGGCCGGCCGGCTGCGGCGGGGGCGGCCCGCTGACGCGGTCGCGTCCGGCCCGTTTGGCGTGGTAGAGCGCGTCGTCGGCACGTTCGAACAGCTCTTCGCTGGTCCGGGCGTGCCAGGGGTAGCAGACGACGCCGATGCTGGTGGTCACCAGGACGGTGGCCGTCGCGTGCACGACCGGGCAGCGCGCGATCGCGGCCCGCAGCCGCCCGGCGACCACCGTCGCGTCTCGGTGGCCGATGCCGGGCAGCAGCACGCCGAACTCCTCGCCGCCGAGCCGCGCCGCCACGTCCACCGCCCGCAACTCCCGCACCAGCAACGCCGCCACGGTGCGCAGCACCTGGTCGCCCGCCGGGTGGCCGTACCGGTCGTTGACCGACTTGAAGTGGTCCAGGTCCAGCATGAGCAGCGCCACGGGGGTGCCGGTGCGGTCGGCGTACGCCAGCGCACCGGTCAGCCGCTCGGCGAAGGAGCGCCTGTTGTGCAGGCCGGTCAGCGGGTCACGGCCGGCGAGCTCTGTGAGCGTGGCTTTCTGCACGGCGATGCGGTCGGCCATCGTGTTGAAGGCACCGGCCAGCTCGCCCAGCTCGCCGCGGCTGCCGACGGTGGCCCGCGCGCTGCCGTCCCCGGCGGCCAGCAGGTCCGCCGCCCGGGTCAGCCGCCGCAGGTCCCGGACCAGTCCGTGCGAAAGCAGGAAGCCCAGCGCCAGCGCCGCCGCCATGCCGGTCAGGCTCGCGGTGACGATGAGCTGCCGCGTCTCGCCCCCGGCGGCCAGCAGCTGCCGGTAGAGCGGGGTGTACTCCAGCAGCACCGCCCCGACGATCTTGTTATGCGCGGCGCGCATGGGCACCGCCACCAGCTCGATCCCGGCCGGGAAGTCGGCGTTGAGCTCGCTGAACGCGCGCGGCGTGCCGTCGCGCATCGTGGCGGCGACCTCGCCCCCGCGGTCCTCGGCGAACAGCTTGCCCTGGTCGGCCGGGATGGCGTCGGCGAGCACCCGCCGGTTCAGCCCGACGATCTCCAGGTCGCGGTTGCCGTCCCGGTTGACGCCGCTGACGTAGTGCTGCAGCTGCGACGGCTGCTGGTAGAGCAGGACCCGCCCCGGCCCACTGGGCTGGGTGATCATGTGCGCGACCTGCTCGGCGACGTTCTCGGCCTCGATCTGAGCGGCGCGGCGGCTGGCCGTGTGCTGCTCCCGGATGGCGACCAGGCCGACCAGCGGCAGCAGGAGCGCGACCGCCAGAAACGCCACGGTCAGCCGCGGACCGACGTGGGCCAGGGGCGCCCGCAGCGCACCCGGTAGGGGTGACCGCAACGCCGCCACTCGCCGGTGGACCAGGCGAAGAAAGTTGATCATTTTCGACCGCTCCGGCGGCCGTTTCTATCGGCACGCATCTCAGCTCCCATGACGGGACCCCAGGTCAGCGGCCTACTACTTTAGCTCTGCTAACTACCCGATAACAGGGCATCTTTCGGCCTCCATCGCGAGGTGGCCGCTGGGCAAGATCTGTTTTCGTGGACGCCAACCGCCCCTATGGGGGCGCCCAGCGTCCACAAAAACGAATCATGGTCGCGTCGCAGCCCGGCGATGCCGCAGCGTAGGTGTCGGCGACCTGGTCGCGGGCGTACCGCTGGCCGGAAGGAAGGGCACCTTCACAACACTCTTTAGCCCACCAGCACCCGCTGCTCGACGGCCGCGACATCGCCCGCCGGAGCCGGCGCGGGCCGCAGCTCGTCGATGCGGACCAGCACCACGCCGCCGATGATCAGCGCGCCGCCGAGCAGCTGCACCGGCACCGGCAGCTCGCCCAGGAACAGCCAGGCGATTCCGACCGCGAACAGCACCTCGGTCAGCCCGACGAACGACGACAGCCGCGCGCCGAGGATCCGCGCCGCGCCGATGCCGGAGACGTACGAGATCACCGCCGCCACCAGCGACAGCCCCACGATCGGCACCAGCCAGCTCATCCGCTCGCCCGCGAAGGTGACGTCGCCGAAGGTCGCCCGCAGCGGCAGCGCTCCGACCGCGCCCAGCGCCAGCAGCACCACCGCGCCGATCGCCATGCCGCTGCTGGCCATGGCCACCGACGGCAGCCGCTCGTCGACCCGCGCGCTGAGCACGAAGTAGGCCGCCAGACCCACGGCCGCGCCCAGGCCCCACAGCACGCCCACCGGGTCGAAACCGCCGTCACCGGTCAGGTCGAGCACGAAGAACAGCCCCAGCATCGCCGCGGCCGACCCGGCCAGGGTCAGCGCACGTGGCCGCTGGCCGTGGCGCGCCCACATCCAGAACACGACGAGGATGATGCCCAGGTATTCCAGCAGCAGCGCGACCCCGATGGGCAGGTAACGGACGGCGTTGAAGAAACCGACCTGCGCCCCGGCGACGGCGAGCAGCCCGAAGACGCCGATCGAGCTGAGGTTGGCGCGCAGCACGTGCCACCTGCCACGCAGCGCGAGAACGGTCGGCACGGCCAGGATCAGGGCGGCGATGCCCACCCGGGCGGCGACCGCGGCCTCGGCCGACCAGCCCGCCTCGATCAGGGATCGGGCGAAGGTGCCGGAGGTGCCGAACGTCGCGGCCGACAGCAGGGCCAGACCGAGGCCGACACCGGCGGAGCGTTGGGTCTGCATGGAACTCACCTCGGAGACTGCGCTGAACGTCATGAGTAAAACAGGTCTATGCTGATGACAGTAGACCGGTGAGATGACAGGAGTCAAGATGCTTTTTGCCCATGACACCGAAGTCGCGCTGGTGGCCGCCGCCGCGCTGGTCAACACCACCGGCTCGGACGGCGAGAAGCTGCCTGACCTGGCCGCGCTCGACGACTTCTTCCGGGCGTACGGCTGGACCGGCGGCCGCGAGCACACCGAGGCCGAACTGCGCGCGGTGCAGGCCCTGCGGCCCCGGCTGCGCCGCATCTGGGAAGCCGACGAGGACGAGGTCGTCGAGATCGTCAACGCGCTGCTGCGCGAGTCCAACGCGCTCCCCCAGCTCGTCAAGCACGACGAGTGGGACTACCACCTGCACGCCACGCCCGCCGACGCGCCGCTGGCCACCCGGATGGCGGTCGAGGCGGCGATGGCGCTCGTCGACGTCGTCCGCAGTGGTGAGCTCAGCCGTCTCCGCGTCTGCGAGCACCCCGACTGTGGGGACGTCGTCGTCGACCTGTCCAAGAACCGGTCCAAGCGCTTCTGCGACGCCGGGTGCGGCAACCGGGCCGCCGTCAGCGCGTACCGCGCCCGCAAGGCCGCCGCTCGCGGCTGACCTCAGGTGAGCAGCTGGAACATCGCGATCAGGCCGATCGCGACGATGAGGGCGCGCAAAGCGGTCGGGGGAAGTCTGCGCCCCCAGCGGCCGCCGATGAGGCCGCCGACGACCGAGCCCGCCGCGATCAGCAGCGCGGGCTGCCAGGCGACCATGCCCAGCGCGATGAACATCACCGCGGCGACGCCGTTGACCAGCGCGGCCAGCAGGTTCTTGATGCCGTTGACCCATTGCAGGTCGGTGGAGAGCAGCACCCCGAGCAGGCCGAGCAGCAGCACACCCTGGGCCGCGCCGAAGTAGCCGCCGTACACACCCGCGCCGAACACGCCGAGCAGCAGCAGCGGGCCCACCCGCCGGTCCTGGTCGGGGCGGCGGGCCGCCAGCGACCGGGCCAGCCGCGGCTGCAGGATCACCAGCACCAGGGCCAGGCCGATCAGCACCGGCACGATGGCCTTGAACGCGCCGGGCGGCAGCCACAGCAGCAGCACCGCGCCGAGCAGCGCGCCCAGCGTCGAGGCGGTGCCCAGGCGCAGCAGCAGCGGGCCGTGCCCGGCCAGGCCCTTGCGGTAGGCGTACGCCCCGGACAGCGAGCCGGGCACCAGGCCGACCGTGTTCGAGACGTTCGCGACGACCGGCGGGTAACCCAGGGCCAGCAGCACCGGGAAGGTCACCAGCGTGCCGGAGCCCACCACCGCGTTGATCCCGCCCGCCGCCATGCCGGCCAGCAGCACCGCCGCGCCCTCGGCGACGGTCAGCGTCGTCTGCATCCTTGCCGCGCCTTCCCCGGGCCGGTCGACGCCGACAGGTCGCCGCCACCCGGATACTCATGATCCGATGACGCGAGCCTAGGCGGCCGGGCGGCGGCCTCCGCCACGATGCGGCGAAGGTCACCGCGCCGATGTCGCCGGCCGGAAGGCGGGACCGCGCGCACGGTCAGGACGCCCCATTACAGCTCAGCGGAAGCCGAACATCTGGGTCCAGTAGTAGCGGTAGGTGCCGCCGGTCGCCCGGCCCACGCCCATGGCCTTGTAGGAGCAGTTCAGGATGTTCGCCTTGTGGCCGGGCGAGTTCATCCACTGCTGCATGGTCGCCTTGGCGGTGGCGTTGCCCGCGGCGATGTTCTCCGCCGACGGCTGGTCGTAGCCTGCCGCCTTGGCCCGGTCCCAGGGGCTGACCCCGTCCGGGGTGGTGTGCGAGAAGTAGTTGCGCTTGACCATGTCGGCGCTGTGCAGCCGGGCGGCCTTGTCCAGCTTCGGCTCGGCGCGCAGGGCGCCGCAGCCGGCGCTCTTGCGGGCCTGGTTGACCAGCGCCAGCATCTGCCCCTCCAGCGTCGACGGGGCGGCGGCCTTGGTGGGGCTGGGCCGCGCCGACGCGGCAGCCGAGGGTGAGACCGACGGGCTGACAGTCGCTGACGGCGACACCGACCCCGAGGCCGAGATCGAGGGCGACGCGGAGCCGAGGGCCGCACCCGCCGCGGCGGCGGCAGCGGCGGTCCCGGCCCGGTCGGCCGCCGGGACCTCCAGGGCCAGCGGGACCAGCGCGTACACCCCGGTCGCGGCCAGCACGGTGGCCGCCGAGCCGAGCGCCAGCTTGCCGGGCAGTCGCAGCCCTCGGGCACCCGCGGCGGCGATCGCCGCGGCGGGACTGGTCGGTGCCGAACCGCCCGGCACCGGTCCGTCGGTGAGCGCGAGCAGCGCGGCGAGCACGGCGTACGCGCCGTTGCGGGCCGACAGGCGGCGGCACCGGTCGCAGCCGCGCACGTGCCGGTCGACCTGGGAACGTTCGCGGGAGGTCAGCCGCCGGCGGCCGTGCACGATGGCGTCGAGCCCGGCGCAGCGGCCGTGGCGGCGGGCGATGAGCACGGTGCGCACCGCGCTGCCCAGCGCCGCCCGCGAGCGGTGCACCAGCACCGCGGCGTGGGCGGTGCCGACGCCGAGGACCTCGCCGATCTCGCGGCTGGACAGCTCCCAGCGCACGTTGAGTTCGAGCACCGCGCGCTGGCGCGGTTCGAGCCCGTGTGCGGCGGCCCAGACCAGCTCGTACGCCTCCCGCTGCTCGGCCGCCTGCTCGGGGTGGCGGCCCGGGGTGTCGTCGACCAGCAGCGCCGGATCGGGCAGCGGCGCGGGCACGACCCGGGCCGCGGCCGACATCGCTCGCTTGTACGCGATGGAGAACAGCCAGGTCCGGATCGCCTCGGGGTCGCGCAGCTTGGCCAGGTCACGCCAGGCGACCAGGAACGTCTCCTGCACCACGTCCTCGGCGGTGTGCCGGTCGCCGACCTGCCGGGACACGAATCCGAGCAGACCCGGCAGGTACAGCCGGTAGAGCCGGTCGAAGGCCTCGCGGTCGCCTGCTGCGGCGGCCCTGGCGAGGGACGTGTCTGACCGCATGACTGCCTCCCGAGGTAGCGGTGTCACTGATAAGTCCCGCTACCGGTCGCGCCATTACACCCAACGCGAGAATTTCTGTCCACGCGAGCGGCGGGCCCGCTCGCGTGACGAAAATCAGGCCCGCCCGGTCGCGGCCCGTCACCGCGCCACCGCACCGAGCGGCCGCCCCGCGGCGCGTTAAGAAGGGCACCTTCCACCACGCATGGCGATGTACCGCGTCGCTGCTCGTCTCGCTGACGCGAGCCGACGATGCCCTTCCTTTCAGTAGACGGAGAGGTGGACGTGGTCGGTGTGGTCGGCGGAGGGGGAGTCGCCGCAGCTTGAGCCGGTCGGTGAGTATCGGTGCCAGCCGCCGCCGGTGGCGGTCCAGACCTGGCAGAACCAGATGACGTACATGACCCCGAGCGCGCTGGCGTTCTTCACGAAGTACGCGGCCAGCTTGTTGCCGTAGGTGCGGTCGCCCCCGCTGGCCGTGCCGCCGAAACCGCCCGCCGCGGCCGAGAAGTCGCAGGCGCGGCCCTTGGGGTGCTCGTACATGTCACCCGGACGCCAGCAGGACGTGTAGCGCTTGAATCCGTCCTCGCGTGCCTGCTCGTAGGCGTGCAGCGTGCGCGGCGTGATGCAGGCGCTCGACGAGGGCCGGGTGGGGTCGTTGATGCTGCAGACCTCCTTGGGCCAGGTGCCGTCGGCGTTGCGCTTGGCCGGGATGGCCAGCGGCGAGTCCGGGTCGACCCAGCCGCGGGTGGCCTCGCCACCGAGCGCGCTGAGCGCCTTGTCGGCCGCCTTGCGCAGTTTCGCCATCTCGGCGAGGTGCTTGGCCTGCTCCCGCACGGAGGCGTCGACGGCCGCCTTGGCGTTGTTGATCTCAGTGCGCACCTCGACCAGTTCGCTGATGCGGGCCTCGTCGCGGGCGGTCAGCTTCTCGAACGCCGCGGAGCGGGCCAGGAACTGATCGGGCGAGTTCGCGTTCAGCATGACGCCGATGACCCCGAGCCGCCCGGACTTGTAGGCCTCGGCGGCGTACTTGGCGACCCCGGCACGGACGCGCGTGTACTTGTTCTCCGCCGTGAGCAGCGTCTGGTTCATGGAGGTCTGCTCTTTTTTCGCCTTGGCCAGCGCCGCCTCGGCCTCCAGGTACTGCCCGGCGGCGCTCTCCAGGTTCTGGCGCGCCTGGGCGACCTTGGTCGACGGGATCTCGTTGGGCTCGGCGTGAGCGGGCGTCCCGAACGTGGTGACCAGCAACACAGCGGCCACGAGCAGGGCGAACAGGGATGCGGGGCGGGGGCGGCGCACCGGGGTGGGCACGTGCGGAATCCTTCCGTCGTCCGCCGCGCCGGACACGGGCACGCGGCGGCGGCCGCCAGGGGTGAGGGGAACTCTGTACGGGCGCGGCCGCCAGGCAGATTACCGCGCCGCGACGGCGCGGGAAAGTCTCCGAGGTCGCGGTACGTGACGGAGACGCCCGCGGGAGACGTCAATCCCGCTGGATCTCCAGGTCACGGGAGTAACGCATGCCGGGACGGTCACCGACAGTGATCGCCCCATCGACAATGAAGCCGTTGCGCCGGAGCACGGCGGCCGAGGAGGGGTTGTCGAGGGTGGTCACGGCGGTGAGCCCGGCCAGCGCGTAAGCACCGGCGGCCAGCGCGCAGACCCGCGCCACCATCGCCGTGGCCAGGCCCTTTCCGGCGGCGCTCGCGGCGATCCGATACCCCAGCTCGGCCCGGCCGTGGGCGACGTCGACCAGGTTGACCCGGCCGACTATCGCCCCGGCCGGATCGACCACGACGTGGAAGTGGTGCAGCCCGGCGGCCTGCTCGGCGAGGATCGCGGCGTGCCGCTGCGCGAAGTGCGCGAAGTAGTCGTCACCCCGGTCGGCGATGCTCCGGGCGAACCAGGCCCGATTGGCGGTCTCGAACGCCAGCAGCGCCGGAGCGTGCGCGGCGGTCAGGCGCTGCAGTTCACCCATGCGCCGGACGCTACCCGAGCGGCCCGCCGCCCCGCCCCGGGTTATCCGGACACACGAATGCCGGCGCCGGTCTCGGGGACCGGCGCCGGCATCGGCGATGTCGGGTCAGCGACCGCGCTTGGTGCGGACCTCGGCGAGCCGCTCGTTCAGGATCTCCTCGAGCTCCTCGATCGAGCGGCGCTCCAGCAGCATGTCCCAGTGGGTACGCGGGGGCTTGACCTTCTTCTGCTCCGGCTCGGTGCCGTCGACCAGCCGCGCCACGGCCCCGTCGAACTTGCACTCCCAGGTCGAGGGGACCTCGGCGTCCACGGCGAACGGCACCTCGAAGCGGTGTCCGTTGACGCACGAGAACTCACGGGTCTGCCGGGGCGCGAACTCGGTGTTGCGGTCAGACTCGTAGCTGACGGCGCCTAGTCGGCTTCCCCGCAGCACGCGCTCGCCCATACCAGCTCCTCACAGTTGAAATGGCCTCTGGTGACGCAACGACGCGCACACCCGTCGTGTTTCCCCAGCGGCAGACGACAGTACGCGTCCGGCACCAGCGCGACAACCCGACACGTCAGGCCCCGGCGGCATCCAGGCGTGTGACCTGCTCGTCCGACAGCACCACGTCGAGTGCGGCGTGCGCCGTCTCATACTGCGCCAAGGTTCGCGGACCCACCAGTGGAATCGTCGTCGGCGAGACCCGCAGCAGCCAGGCCAGCACCACCTGGTTCGGGGTGGCGCCCAGCTCGGCGGCCACCTCGGCGACCGCGGCCAGCCGCGCCTGGGCGTCGGGGCCCTCGTAGTTGGCCATGGCCCAGTGCCCGTCCCGCTTGGCCGCCGAGTCGTAGACGCCCTTGAGGATCGGCGAGTACGCCACCAGCGAAAGGTCGTCGTGCTCACGCAGGTAGTCGAGCTGCTCGTCGTCCACGATGGAGGCGGAGTCCAGCCCCGCCTTCGGGCGCAGGTAGGTGTGCTGCTGCTGCAGGGCGACCGGGGCGGGCCAGCCGTTGGCCGCGCACAGCTGCCGGATGCGCTCCAGCCGCCAGGTGCGCACGTTCGACCAGCCGATGTACCGGGCCTTGCCCGCGGCGACGATGCCGGCGAGCGCTTCCAGGGTCTCCTCCAGCGGGGTCGCCCGGTCGTCGACGTGCACGTAGTAGAGGTCGACGTGATCGGTGCGCAGCCGCCGCAGGCTGTCGTCGATCGCCTTGGTCAGGGTCGCCGCACCCGCGCCCTCGAACCGGGTGCGGGCCAGCGCCCAATCGGGCTCGGCCCGTCCGTCGCGCCACACGCCGTCCTGCTCCCAGACCATGGCGCTGCCCTTGGTGGCGAGGAAGACCCGGTCCCGGCGGCCGGGCAGCCAGCGGCCGAGCAGCTCCTCGCTCTCCCCGCCGAGGCTGCCCGGCCGCGCCCACCAGCAGTAGCAGTTGGCGGTGTCGATGAAGTTGCCGCCGGCGTCGAGGAACCGGTCGAGCATCTCGACGGAGGTGGGCTCGTCGGTGCTGGTTCCCATGATCATCGCGCCGAGGGCGAGCTGGCTGACCTGCTGCCCGGTGCGCCCGAGTTCTACCGTCTTCATTCCTTCACACTAGAAGCTGGAGCGCGCTCCAGGTCAAGCGGAAGAACACGGCGCGGCCCCCTCGCCGGGCACGAGGGGGCCGCACCGCTGATCGGGGCGGGTCAGCTGGTCGGAGCGGGTCAGCTGGTCGGGAAGTTGTCCGCGGTGCGGATGCGGTTGCGCATGAAGGTGCCGGACTCGGTCAGCACCGAGGTGCCCGCGTACTGGCTGCCGTTGCAGGTGCCCGGCTTGAACGCGGCACTGCCCTCGTTCGCGTCGGAGTAGGTCCAGTTCGCGTAACCGATCTTGAGGCGGTCGAGCATGTCCAGCCAGGCGGTGCTGCTGGACGCGTCGACCGCGCCGCCGCCGGTGTAGGTGACCGTGCCGAACTCGGTGACGAAGATCGGCAGCGCGGCCGCCGCCCGCTCCACCTCGGCGCGGTAGTTGTCCTTGTGCGAGGCGGCGTAGAAGTGGAACGCGTACATGATGTTGGTCGCGTTGACCTTGTTGTTGATGATCTCGGTGGAGTTGCCGCCCTCCGAGACGCCCAGCGACGACCAGCCGCGGGTGCCGACGATGACCACCGCGTCCGGGTCGTTGGCCCGGATCACCGGGATGACCTGCTCGGCGTAGTTCTTGATGGTCGACCAGCTCACGCCGTTGGGCTCGTTGGTGATCTCGTAGATCACGTTGTTCTTGGCCGCGTGCCGCGCCGACACCGCGGCGAAGAAGGTCTTCGCCCGGTCCAGGTTGTACATCGGGTCACCCGGGGTCAGCGTGTGGAAGTCGATCATCGCGTACAGGCCGCGTTCGGTGGCCTCCTCGACGAGGTTGTTCACCTGGTTGGTGAACCCGGCCGGGTTGGTCTCGTAGCCCTGCTCCTGCACGTACATCGACACCCGCAGCAGGTCGGCCTGCCAGTCGCTCGCCAGCGCGTTCAGCGAGTTGTCGTTGTAGCAGTTGGCGAACCACTGGATGCCGTGCGTGCTCATGCCGCGCAGCTGGATCGGCCGGTTGAACCGGTTGCACAGGTTCACACCGCAGACGTGCAGCTGCCCGTTGATCGAGACAGGGGTCCCGGTCGGCTGCGACGGGCTCGGCGACGCCGACGGGGAGGCCGACGGCCGCGGCGAAGCCGACGGTGAGCTGCTCGGGGCCGGCGAGCTGGGCGTGGTGGAGCCCGTGCAGACGGTGCCGTTCAGGGTGAACGAGGTCGGCGTCCCGTTGGCGGTGGTCCAGCTGCCGTTGAAGCCGATGCCGGTGGAGGCGTTGGTGGCCAGCGATCCGTTGTAGTCCATGCTCCTGGCGGTGACCGCCGCGCCGCTCTGGGTGTAGGTGGCCGACCAGCCCTGGGTCACCTGCTGGCCGTTCGGGAAGGTGAAGCCCAGCGTCCAGCCGTTGATCGGGTCGCCGAGGTTCTTGATGGTGATGTTCGCGGTGAAGCCGCCCTGCCACTGGTTGGTGGTGTACGTGACGGCGCAGCCGCTGGCGGCCATCGCGTTGACCGCGGGCAGCGCGATCGTCACGCCCATGGCGAGCGCGCCGATCGCGCCGGCCGCGATCAGGGCGCGCCGGGACGCGCGCGGGAGGAGTCTCATGACGAGCCTTTCGTCGGGATCGGGGTGGGGGCGCGCCGGACGGACCCTCATCGGGCAATGAGGAGGCAGCAAACGCCCTGGCCAGAGACCGGGAGCGCTCCCATCGACCAGAGCTTAAGGCTCCGGTAATCCCTTCGCAACATATCCATTCATCGACGCCCCATATCGCCGCAGAGGCACTGAAACTTTCAGAAATGCGGCCCGTCGTGATCGGATGTACGGTCCGGCACGACGCAGGACGACGCGCATCCACGGGAGGAAACGCATGGGCAAGGTGCTGTGGCACATCACGATGTCGCTGGACGGCTTCGTCGCCGGACCGGGCGCGGACATGTCCTGGATGGCCGGATACGACGGACCCAATCCCGCCGTCGACGAGGTGCTGTCCCGCATCGGCGCGGTCCTCATCGGCCACCGGACCTACTTCGGCCCCACCGGCGAAGGACCCACCGCCGAAGGCCGCGTGTACGGCGGCGCCTGGACCGGGCCGCAACTCGTCTACACGCGTGACGTCCCCGAGGACCCCAACCCCGAGTACATCTTCGTCGACGACCTGGCCGAGGCCGTCGCGACCGCCAAGGCCGCCGCGGGCGACGGATACGCGGTGCTGATCGGCGCGGCCATCGCCCAGGACTGCCTCGACGCGGGGCTGCTGGACGAGGTCCTCATCCACGTGGTCCCGACGCTGCTCGGCGACGGCACCCGCCTGTTCGACCGCCCCGGCGGCGACGGCACCCGCCTGGAACAACTCAGCGTGACCCACACCCCCACCTGCACCAACATCTGGCTCCGCGTGCCCCGCTGACCCCCTTGATCATCCGACTTGCCCGGCACATGTGCGTACCTTGAGCCCGCTTTCGCCCACGTGCCTGGCAAGTCGGATGACCTTGGTGTGGCCCGCGCCTCGCTCGGCGCTCGCACCGCGGCGCGGCGGGCACGGTCGCCCGGAGGGCCAGGTTCGCGATCTCGCCCACGAGCAGGGCGAACACGAGCTACATTACGCAAACCAGGGCAATAGGGTGAACCACCTGAAAGGCCGGCGCTGCGGCGTGATGGGACGGCGAGCAAGATGAGTGAGGCTTCTGGAAGGTTCTCCCGCCGCACGGCGCTGCGGGCGCTGGCAGCAGGGTCGTTCGTCGCGCTGCCGGGGCTGTCCGCGTGCAGCCGGTCCGCGCCGCCGGCCGCGCCCGCCGCCGGCCCGACGCTCAACCGCTACGGCACCACGCCGAACGACTACGCGCTGCTCAACCTCAAACCGGACACGTTCTACGCCTGGGAGGACGGCTTCCGCACCGCGGACACCAACACCGACCCCCGGACGTACGAGTGGTGGCACACCGAGCTGACCGGCGACGACGGCATCGTGGTCTCGTTCACGCTGAAGACCCGCCCCGGCGACGGCCTGACCGCCGAGTCCGACCGGCGTCCCGCGGTGAACCTGCTGATCACCACGCCGTGGGGCAACGAGTTCAGCGTGTTCCAGACGTACAGCTGGGACGAGTTCGCCAGCGCCAAGGACCGCTGCAACGTCAAGGTCGGCCCGTTCACGCTCACCGGCGACCTCAAGAGCTACCAGCTGCGCGGCACCGCCAACGACATCACCCTCAACCTCGACCTGACCAGCACCGCGGCCCCGTTCCGGCCCGGCACCGGCCACGTCTACCTGGGCGGGCCCGACCAGTACCAGGCGTGGTTCGCCGCAGTGCCGTCGGGCAGGGCGCAGGGCCACATCGTCTTCTACAACGAGAAGCGCGACTTCATCGGCACCGGCTACCACGACCACACCTGGGGCAACCTGCCGCTGCCGCAGTTCGTGGACCGCTGGCGCACCGGCATGGGCGTCGCCGACCGCTACTCGGTGCTCGCCCGCGACATCCACCTGCGCGGCAAGTACGACTCGACGGATCTGACGGTGCTGCTGATCGACGACACCGAGGCGGGCAAGCGGCTGGTGGCGGCGTACAACGACGACACGCTCAACGCCACCGAGATGCAGACCGGCGAGGACGACGACTTCGCCGAGGTGCAGTGGAACTACACCGGCGAGAACTCGGCGATCGTGACGATGTCGGCGACGGACCGGATGGTGCCCGGACGGCCGTACGTCAACCAGACCGGTTCGGTGCTGCCCGCCTCCCGGGAGAAGGCCCCGCGCAAGCGCTGGTACATCCGCAACGAGGCCGAGATCGCACTGAGCCTGGGCACGATGGGCCCCGGCTACCGGGTCACCGGCAAGGGCACCCTCGACAACGCGCAGTTCGGGCTGCTGTCGGCCCAGCAGCAGACCCCGAAGCCCAAGCCCTCCTGAACCCGCTGCCGACGCATCCGCGTAAGGAAGGGCACCTTCACATCGCCATACGTTGTGGAAGGTGCCCTTCCTTACCGGGGCGGTGGTAGACACTGTCTACGAGGTCTGGTAGACAGTGTCTATGCCGGATCAGGACAGCACGCTGCGCGCCCGCCTGGTCGAGGTGGGCGTGGACCTGCTCACCCGCGAAGGGCCGGGCTCGCTGACGCTGCGCGAGATCGCCCGGCGGGCCGGGGTCTCGCACGGCGCGCCGCGCCGCTACTTCCCCAGCCACCTGTCCCTGCTGTCCGCCATCGCCCAGGTCGGCTACCACGACCTCGGCGGGCGCATCGCCGGCCTGCGCGCGCACGCCGACCCCCGCGCCGGCCTGCTCGACCTGGGTCGCGCCTACCTCGACTTCGCCCGCACCCAGCGCGGCATGTTCGAGCTGATGTTCCGCCACGAGTTGCTGCGCGGCAACCAGATCGGGCTGCGCGACGCCAGCCGCCAACTGTTCGGCGTGCTCGTCGACCTGGTCACCCGCGCCCGGCACGGCCGGACCGGGCCCGACCCCGTCGTCGTCGCCGGGGCGCTGTGGGCAAACCTGCACGGCATCGCCCAGCTGTGGCTGTGGGGCAGCCTGCAGATGACGGTGCAGACCGACGACGTCGACCCGCTGCTGCGCGCCGCGCTGGACGCCCACCTGGGCCCGGCCTGACCACCGGAGGACACTTGTCGATCCAGTCCATCACCAGGATGATCCTCACGCCGCTGTCGCAGGTGGCGTTCCGGCCGAGCGTCGAAGGCCGCGAGCACGTGCCGCCGGCCGGCCCGGTCATCCTGGCCGCGAACCATCTGTCGTTCCTGGACAGCTTCATCATCCCGCTGATGACACCGCGTCCGGTCGCGTTCCTGGCCAAGGCGGAGTACTTCACCGGCACCGGGTTCAAGGGCCGCCTCGTCCGCGAACTGATGACCGGGCTGGAAGCCATCCCGGTGCAGCGCGGCGGGCACCGAGCCGCCCAGGAGTCCCTGGAACTGGCGCTCGGCGTGCTCGAACGCGGCGGCGCGTTCGGCATCCACCCCGAGGGCAGCCGCTCGCGCGACGGCCGCCTCTACCGCGGCCGCACCGGCGTGGCCTGGCTCGCGCTGGCCTCGGGCGCGCCGGTGGTGCCGGTCGCGGTGCTCGGCACCGACCGCATCCAGCCGGTCGGGGCGACACTCCCCCGGCCCGGCCGGGTCACCATCCGCTTCGGCGCGCCGCTGCGCTTCGCCCCGCAGCCGGGTATCAGCGTCGGCCGCGCCCGCCGCCAGGCCACCGACGACATCATGGCCGCCATCCAGGCCCTGTCCGGCCAGCAGACCGCCGACGACTTCAACGACCTGTCGCTGACCCCGTAGGCGCGCCCGTGACGCGGACGCCGGGAAACCGGGTCGCGCCGGCGGCCGTGGCGCGGGCATGCTCGGCCGGTCCGCCTGTTCACGCCGGCGCCTGACGCTCAGGCGCCCTCCTCGCACCAGGCGAGTCCGCCCGGACATCCCTTCACCGAGTGCGCGACGTACTTACGCGCGTTCGTGTCGACGACGGCCGCCGTGCGGAAGGGTCGGCCGTGGTCGTCGATGACCAGGGTTCCGCTGCGTCCCGCGCTCGTCCAGCGCAGGCGCAGCCGCCAGGTGCAGTCGCAGCGGCCGGGCTCGGCGGTGATGATGAAGATCTCCGGGTCGGACTCGGAGACGCTGAACGGGAAGGCCACCGCGGGGATCTGCTTGCCCGCCGCGTCCGTCCCCGGCACCGGGACCGGCCGCGGGTTGGCGTCGTCGAGGCCCACCTTGAACAGCCGGGGAGACTCGTTGGCGCCGCAGCCGGAGTCGGGGTAGTACAGCCGCGTCGCCTCGATCGCCGGGCCGCGCTCGACCACCTCGATGGTCAGGTCCTGCAGCACCACGGTCTTGGACGTGCTGCCCTGCAGCGTGAGCAGGATGCGCCCCGCGGAGGGGATCGCCTCGACCCGCTGCATCCACTCGGCGACCTCGTCATCGGCCGGCGGCAGGCGCGACTCGGGATCCATCACCCGGTGTGGGCTGGACAACTCGCCCGGATCGGCGTTCACCACGTACGCCTTGCAGTAGTCGCCACGGGAGAGCACGTCGAGGCTGAACGGCAGTTCGTCGGCGGCGGCCGAGGTCGGCGGGGTGCCGCCGGGAGTGTCCGCGCTCGGGGTCAGGTATGCCAGGGCCACGCCGCTGATCACCGACACGACCACCGCCGAGGCGACGCCGCCGAGCCAGTTGCGCAGCACCCGGTGCCGCCGCCACCAGCCCATGGCCGGGCGGGCGGGCGCGACCGGCGTGGGCCGTTGCGAAGGATCGAGTGGCAGCGTCACGTCGTTCCCCAGTCCGGTGTGGAGGCAGTACCGGACGAAGACGCTACTGAATGTCCGCACCCGGTCGCAGCGCCGCCACGGCCAGTGTTGCCCGACCGATCGACCGACACCGGCCCCACCACGCACGAGCGGCGCGACCCGAATCCAGGTCGCGCCGCTCAACTCGTCCGCATGATCGTCGCGATCTTGCGGGCGGGTCAGCTCAGGGTCGAGGCGTCGGGGAGCGGGCCGTCGGCCCAGCGGGCGTCGAGCAGGACCATCCAGCTCGACAACCGGCCCCGGACCCAGGTTTCGCTGCCCAGGGCCTTGCCGGACTGCGGGTCGACGATCAGGCGGGTCTGCGCCTTGGTGAAGTCGCCCTGGCGGGTCACCGCGATCGCGACGCCGGTGCGCCCGCGCTGATCGGTGACCCGGCCGAGCGAGGTCACCCCGGGCAGCTCCGCCAGCATCCGGTACGCCGCCCCGCGCACCCGCGGGCTGACGGGCAGGTCGATGACGAGCCCCAACCCGGCGTAGAAAAGGAACTCCTGGGCGCTTTCCGCCTCCCCGTCGTTGACGTCGTGCCAGCGGAGGAGTTCCCGCTTGAGCTGCGCCGGGTCGGTCGGCAGCGCGGCCAGTTCCCGCACCGAACGCGGCATTCCGGCGAGCAGGAAGTTGTTCGCCGCGGTGTGCCCCTGCATCGGGCGGGCAGCCCAGGACCCGTCGGCGCTGCGCATGTAGGCACTCGACGCCAGGCCCTCGACGGCGGCCAGCCACATCTGGTCCTGGCTGCGCCGGGAGCCCTCACCGTGCTCGGAGTGCAGCACCCAGTAGTCGCCGTCGGAGGCGGCCACGGTTTCACTGACCAGGGCGGCGGCCAGCAGCACCCCGCCCGCGTCGGTGGGCGGCTCGGCGGAGGCGCCGGCAGCCGGGGCGCCGGTGGGCTGCTGGGTGACCGCCGGGACCGTCCCGGACGAGTTGTTCAGCAGGATCGCGCCGGTCACGGCCAGCGCGACGGCGGGCAGGCCCGCGGCGAGCACGAGGCGGCCGACCGGCCGGCGGGCGGTGCGGGACATGGTGTCCTCCTGGGGGTGCGCCATGATCGTCATCGGGTCGGCGGGTGGTGTGGTCGGGTCGAGGCTGTTCGGGCGGGCCGCGGTCAGGGCCCGCAGCGTGTCGCGGTGACTCATCGGGAGTACTCCTGGGCGGTGAGGCGGACCGGGCGGTGGCGGTTCACCGGCGCGGTGTCGGTCATGGCCTGTTCCAGGCGTTTGCGGGCCCGGTGCAGGCGGACGAAGAAGGTCGCGGACGAACAGCCGACGACCCGGGCGGCGTCCCTGGCGGACAGGCCCTGCCAGGCGGTCAGCGTCAGCGCCTCCCGGTCGTCCTCGCCCAGGCCGGCGAGCGCGGCCAGCATCGCCGCGCGGTCGGCGACGCCGTCGGCCACGTCGGCGTCGGCCTCCACGACCCAGGCACGCAGCTCCAGGGCGAGGCTGGCCTGGCGTACGTCGTCGCGGAAGCATTCCCGGACCACGTTGCGGGCCACGCCCAGCAGCCACGGCAGCGGCCCCTCGGGCACGGCCGCCAGCCTGCGCCAGGCCACCAGGAACGTGTCGGCGACGACGTCGTCGGCCAGGGTGCGCCCGGCGCGGCTCACCGCGTACGCGTACACCTGGCGATGATGTCGGTGGTAGATGGCGGTGAACCGCTCGCTCGGCTCGTCATGGGTCACTGGCTCCTGCTCCTTCGCCGTGAAGGTGTTCCGTCACCAGGTAGTGCGCCCAGGAGCCCGATTCTTACCGCGGAGCCGGCGGAGTTCTGAACGGATTCGGCGGCAGCTCGGGCCGCGGCGGCCGCTGCATGCCGCTGTCGAGGATCGCCACCTCGACCCGGGCCTGCCCCTGCCCCACCAGCCAGCCGGCGTACCCGGCCACGACGTAGGCGGCGCCGGCCAGGGCCGCCACCACCGCGAGCTGGGCGGCCAGTTTCCAGCCGCGCCGCCACTCCCACCAGGCCGACATCGTCTTCACAGCTGCGAGGGCACCTCCTGCCCGATCGCGACGACCACCTGCCGCGCGGCCTCGGGCGCGACGTCTCCATTCGGGAGGTACCGGATCCACACGCCGTAGGAGCCGTGCCGGATCTGCAGGAGCCGGTCGTCGACCAGCAGGGCCTCGTCGCCGAGCGGCACCTGCCGCACGTCGCCGATCCACCCGTGCAGCAGTTCCAGGTTCGCCGAGGGGCTGTCGCCACCGGCCCGGCCCACCCGGGTCACGGCGATCCACAACTCGCCCGACGCGCCGCGCACGGTGCAGGTCGCGCCCAGAAATCCGGACTCGGTCCGCTCGTCGCCGTCCTGGACCAGGTCACGATCGGGCAGGGCGATGTCCAGCAGTTCCGGCCGCAGCATGGGGCAGACGGCTTGCGGGCCCGGTTCCGGGGTGTAGGTCACGTGCAGCGCGGTCCAGCCGCCCTGCGCCAGCAGGATCGCGGCCAGCAGCAGGAACAGGTACTTACGGCCGTTGCGGCGACGGCGGGCGACGGCACCCGGCAGCTCGGCGAACGGATCGTCGTCGGGACCGCGTACCACCGCCACGCGGGGACCCCGACCAAGATTCACGCCGGACAAGGTAGCAACCCGCGCCACCCGCCGGCGGCACGGCATCGCCATCCACGCAGCTCGGGGGTATACGAAAGCGGCTCCGCCCCCGCTGCCGGAACAGCGTGGGCGGACCCGCCGACACGCTCAGACGCCGAAGGCCTCGCAGCGCGCCCCGGAGTTGACGTTGTTGCCGCGTCCCGCGCGGGCGGTGTCCGTGCCCGCGCCGCAGTCGACGACGTCGTTGCCGCTGCCGGTGGTCACGGTGTCGTCCCCGGCCGCGCTGTTGACGGTGTTGTTGCCGTCGCCCGCGTCGACCCGGTCGTCGCCGCCCGCGGCGTTGACCACGTCGTTGCCCGAGCCGGTGCGTACGACGTCGTTGCCCTCACCTGTGCCGACCACGTTGTTGCCGCCGCCGGCGTCGACCCGGTCGTCGCCGCTCGTGGTGGTGACCACGTCGTTGCCGCTGCCGGTGACGACGCAGTCGCCGCCGCCGTTGCCGTTCACGACGTCGTTGCCGCCCTTGCCGAGGATCAGGTCGGCACCCTCGGTGCCGGTGATCGTCTCGTTGCGCGTGGAGCCGACGAGCACGTTCTGCACGGTGGCGCACAGGTCCTGTGGCACGCCCGCCGCGCCGACGGTGACGCCGCCGGTCGACCGGATGCCGAGCAGGGCCGCCAGCCCCGCCTTGACCGTGACCTCCGGATAGGAGACCCAGCCGCCCGCCGCGACGGTCACCGTGACCGCCGTTCCCTGCACGGTCACCGTCGCGACCGCCGACTCACCGCCGAGGACCGTGACGGAGCCGGTGCCGCCGAGCACGTACGCACCCTCGCCGAGCGCGATCGCCGCCGCGCCGCCGTCGAGCGCGACCCGGGCCGGGGCGGTGCCCGCGCCGACGGTCACCAGCACGCCGCCCGCCGTGTCCGCGATCGACACGGACCGCCCCGCCCGGTCCAGGATCCGGCCGGAGGTGCCGTCGTCGTCGGAGAACGTCCCGTTGCCCGGGTCGGCGGGCAGCGGGTCGGCGTCGTCGGCGATGCCGTCGTCGTCGGCGTCGAGGTCGGTGCAGGGCAGGGTGCCCCCGCGCAGCGCGTGACCGGCGTCGTTGCTGTCGTCGGACCAGTACACCGGCTTGCGTCCGGCGACGCACGCGGACTGCGGGGCGATGGCGAAGCCCTCGTTGTTGAAGTTCGGCATCCCGGCCGGGCGCTCGTACACCGCGCCGACCGTGAACCGGCCGGACGCGTCGACGCCGAGGGTCGCGGTGCGGCCCTGGCAGGTGTCGTCGCAGACCGCCCACAGATGTCCGGTCTCCGGCTCGAACACCAGGTCCATCACCGCCGGGAAGCCGCTCGCGAACGCCGCGACCCGGGTGTACGCGCCGCTGCCCTGGTCCAGGGCGTACGCGTAGACCTGGCCGTTGGCTTCCAGGCCCACCAGGAACAGGCCGTCGCCGTGGCCGGGGTAGGCGGCCGGGTCATAGGCCTTGCCGGTGCGCTCGTCGGCGAAGCCGTGCGCGGTCAGGTAGGCGTCCGGGATCCAGGTGATGCCCTCGATGCCGCTGTTCGCGGCCACCGGCGGCAGGTCCGCCGTGAGGTCCCAGGCCATGGTGGCGTACAGCGCCGTCCCGGCGGCCGGGTCGAAGCGCACGATGCGCGGACGGCTGACGCCACTGTCGGCGTTGTTGCGCTCGGTCGACACGAACACGCCACCGGACGGCCCGGCCGAGGTCAGCGTGACGCCCTCGGCGTCGAGGTCACCGGTGCCGTCGGTGTAGTGCAGCGCCTTGCCCGCGGCCCAGCCGCCGGCCGGGTCCGGGGTCCAGGCCGCGCCGTCGCGCACCAGCCGGTAGAGCGTGCCCGGCCCGTTCTTGACCGCCCACAGCACACCCTGGTCCTGGTACGCCAGCCCGCTCATGTTGCCGCCGAACAGGTTCGCGGCGTCGGCCGTGGTCACCTCGGGCCCACCGGGCCACAAGGCCGCGGGGACCTGCCCGGGGCAGACGTTGCCCGCGCCCTTGGTCGGCGCGGTCGTCGCCGCGAAGTCACCGGTGCCGTCCGGGCAGCGCCCATACGTGGTCGCCGCGTGCGCGGTCCAGCTGTAGGAGTCGACCAGCGTCGCCCCGTCGGCCTGGAACAGCCGCGCCGAGTCCGCGCCGCCGAGCCCGAACGCCGTCTCGACGTCGAGGGCCAGGAACGCGCCCGAGGCCACGGTGGTGCCGGCCGGGATCGCGTACACATGCGTGTCGTCGTTGTCCTTGACCAGCCAACCCGACACGTCCACGGTGCTCACGCCGTTGTTGACGAGCTCCACCCAGTCGCCGGGCGTGCCGCCGTTCGACTCCACCTCGTTGATCCGCACCGGTGCGCCGCAGTCGTTGGCCGCGCCGCGCGTCGAGGACGTAGTGGCGATGAACGCCCCGGTGCCGTTCGGGCACCGGCCGTACGTGGTCGCCGCGTGCGCGGTCCAGCTGTAGGTGTCCACCAGCGTCGTGCCGTCGGCGAGGTAGAGGCGCGCCGAGTCCGCGCTGCCCAGGCCGAACGCGGGCTCGGTGTCCAAGGCCAGGAACGCGCCCGGGGCGAGGGTGCTGCCCGCCGCGACGGTCACCGTGTGGGTGTCGTCGTTGTCGCGGAACACCCAGCCGGACACGTCCACGGCCGTCGCGCCGGTGTTCACCAGCTCCACCCAGTCGCCGGGGGTGCCGCCGTTGGACTCGACCTCGTTGATCCGCACCGCCGCCGCGGCGGAACCGCAGTCGTTGGCCGCGCCCCTGGTCGAGGTGTTGGTCGAGGCGAACGCGCCGCTGCCGTCGGGGCAGCGGCCGTACGTGGTCGCCGCGTGCGCGGTCCAGGTGTAGGAGTCGACCAGCGTGGACCCGTCGGCCTGGAACAGCCGCGCCGAGTCCGCGCCACCGAGCCCGAAGGACACCTCGACGTCCACGGCCACGAACCCGCGACCGGCGATGACGGTTCCGGCCGGGATCGTGTACGCGTGCGTGTCGTCGTTGTCCTTCACCACCCAGCCGGACACGTCGACCGCGGCGGAACCGGTGTTGACCAGCTCCACCCAGTCACCCGGGGTGCCGCCGTTCGACTCCACCTCGTTGATCTTCACGACGGTCGCGTTCGGAGCCGAGCAGTCGTTGGCCGCGGCCCGCGTCGAGGACGTCGTCGTGGCGAACGCCCCGCTGCCGTCCGGGCAGCGGCCGTAGGTCGTGCTCGCGTGGCTCGTCCAGGAGTGGCTGTCGACGACCGTGCCGTCCGCCGCGAACAGGCGGGCCGAGTCGGCGGCGCCCAGGCCGAACAGCGGGTCCACGTCGACGGCCAGGTAGCCGCCCGCGGCGAGCACCGTGCCCGCGGGCAGGACGAAGGCGTGCGTGTCGTCGTTGTCCTTGACCGTCCAGCCGGACAGGTCGACGTCGGCGGAACCGGTGTTGACCAGCTCCACCCAGTCGCCGGGCGAGCCGCCGTTGGACTCGATCTCGTTGATCCGCACCGACGCCGCTTCCTGCGCCGACACCGGCGTACCGGGGATCAGCAGAGCGGCGGCGCAGAGCGCGGCGAAGGCCAGCCGCGTTCTTGTTTGCCGAGGTGTACGCACGTTGGGTCCTTGTCGCGGAGGCGGTGAGGGCACACGGAGCAGCGCTCCTCGCCGCAGCCTCCGGCACACCCGCGACCGCCAGTTGAACACGCGGCGAACACCAGCGCCGACCCTCCGAGGAATGCCGGGCCGTCCCCCTGCACATCAGCCCTCCGGCTGATCCGCGGCCACATCAGGCCGATCGTCAACATGCTCAGTGGGGTTGGCGCAACGCCCCAGCACAACACGGGCCGCAGCGGGGGCCGGCCCCAAGGTATAGTAGAAGCTATACTGCCTCCCATGCCGGACACGGAGTGGGAGATCTACCTCGTTGACGAGGTACGAGACTGGATCGCGGCACTGGACGACGCGACTCTCGCCCGCGTGGTGCAGGCCATCGACGCACTCGCCGAATCCGGCCCCGGTCTGGGCCGCCCGCTGGTGGACACGATCCACGGCTCGACCCTCGCCAACCTAAAAGAGCTGCGACCGGGGACAGTGCGCATCCTGTTCGCCTTCGACCCGTGGCGTTCGAGCATCCTGCTGGTCGCCGGAGACAAATCCGGTCAGTGGAACGCCTGGTATCGCGAAGCCATACCGCTGGCGGAGCACCGCTACGAGATCTATCTGAAAGAACGCACCGAACAGGAACGAGGCCAACGGTGACCGAATACATCCGATGGAGCGAGGTCCGCGCCGAGCATGTCGAGCGCGCCGGGGGCGAGGAAGCGATACAGGCCGGTAAGCAGGAGCTGCTCAACGAGGTGCTCGGACACCGTCTCGCCGAGCTGCGCCGCGCCCGCGGGCTGACTCAGCAGCAGGTTGCCGACCGCATGGGCGTCACCAAGGGTCGCGTCTCGCAGATCGAGCAGGGCCACATCTCCGGACAGGAAGTCCTTGCGCGATTCGCAACAGCCCTGGGCGGGCGGCTGCACCAGGCGATCTACTTCGACAACGGAGACATCGCCGCAGTCGCCTGACCAGCCCACTGACCGACTGAGACCCATCACGTCCGCTCGCTCACCCCTGCGCATCAGCGCGGGCGCATCCCTCACCTTGATCGTTCGACTTGCCCGGCAACTGGGCTTAAGGCGGGTCAAGATACGCACAGGTGCCAGGCAACTCGAACGATCTCGGGCTACACGGGCCGGGACCACCAGCCGACGGCGGCGGCTTGTGGATTCTTGGGTCATACTCGTAAGCACCGGGTCGCAGCGAGGGGCAGGAGCCAGCCGTGACTGTCGCGTCCGACCGAGAGAAGATCGCCGAACTGCTCTCCTGCGTGGAAGAGCTGGAGGACATCGCCCGCACGCTCGACGACGACCGGCGCGCGCGGCTGCTCCGCGTCGCCCGGCAGTGGCTGGCCACCTGCGAACCGATCCGGCCGGTGATCGCGGCCGAGCTGCTCGACCTGAGCGAGCCGACGGTCCGGGAATGGGCCCGCGCCGGCGTCTTCACGATCGTGCAGGTCAACGGGCAGCCACGGCTGGAGCCGCGCCGCTTCCACGAGGTCTGGCACCTGGTCAAAGACCTGCGCCAGGCCGGGCAGACCCGGGGGCTGCTCGACGCCGTGTGGCGCTACCTGGAGGACACCGCCCTGCTGGAACGCGACGACCTCCGGGAGAGCCTCGCGCAGATGCAGCGCGGCGAGGGCAAGGCCATCGACGTCCACGAGCTGCTCGCGCGTACGCGGCAGAGCCCGGCCTAGGCAGGTCACGTGCCCGTCACCCTCGACTGGACCCCCCGTGCCGAGCAGCAGTTCGACGGCCTGCGCAGCCGCCAGCAGCAGCAGGTCGCCCAGTTCCTGCGCCACCTCGAAGCGGAGGGCTGCGCGGCGCTCGGCTACCGCCTCACCGGCGGGGCCCCGCTCGACCACCTGTGCGTGAAACACGTCGGCGACCTGCGCATCGTGGTCGCGTTCCGGTCCGGCAGGCAGGCGTGTGTGCTCCTGATCGGACGGCACGACGAGGCCGACCCGGGTGCCGACGTATACGCGGCGCTGTATGAACTCGCCGGGGTCAAGCCGCCGACGGACCCGCGTACCAAGCCGCCGTGCTGCGGCGACGGCGGGCTGCCGCCGGAGATCGGCGCGGCCGTCGACGAGCTCGCCGACCGGGCGATCCGGATCCGCCGCACCCGGCGCACCGAAGGCCGGACGAGCTAGCTCGCCGCCGCGTTGGTACGGCCGGTCAGGCGCTCGTGCCGCTGCCGGGCCGCCTGCGCGGAGCCGAGGCCGAGCCCGAAGGCGATCGCCTGCCAGGTCAGCCCTCGCGCGCGGGCCAGATCGAGCAGGCCCGCCTCCAGGGCGTCGAGGTCGGCCCGCACCCGCGGGATGAGCGTGAGCGCGGCGGTCAGGTCGGTCTCGTCGAACGGCTCCTCGTCGACCTCGGGCTGGGCCGAACCCGCCGCGAGGGACACCGACAGGGCGACCGCCTCGAACGGGTCCAACACGTGCGGATGCCGCCAGCGGTCGCGCCTGCTCGCGGTCGCGCCGTGGCGCTCGGCGAGCCGGGTCAGGGCGGCGAAGTCGCGGTGAGCACGGGCCCGCCCGGCGTCCGGCGGAACGAACGGGTCCTCATCGTGGATGTCAGCCATGGACACAGCCAACCAGATAAACGGCCCGTTGTAAACATAATGTTGAACACGTCATGTTCAACCGCGTTCAAAGGTAGTCGAAGAACCGGTCCCACCAGCTCTGCACCCGAGGCCACGCACCGTTGTAGCGCTGCCACAACGGCTCTTCAGGGACGAGCACATACCCGAGGCTGGCCAGCGCGTCGCCGATCCGGCCACCGTCGTCGGGGTGGAGCAGCTCGGCCGCCTCCTCGTCCGTCCATACGCCCGGATTGTCGACGGCGAGCACCGCCATCCCGCCGAAATTGCTGATCGAGACGACGAGCCGGCTTCCGGTCGCGGTGAGCGCGGCAGGAACCTCGATGCGGCCGTGCAGGCTCGCGTCCTGCACCTGCCGGTCCACCTCGCACGCGCCCCCGAACGCGGCATCGAGCCGCTGCGCGAGCTGCTCGAACCGGGCGCGCTCGCGCCGACTGTCGTAGCCGGTGGGGAACTCCAGACCCTGTGGGTCGTCCAGTGAGCGCAGCAGTCGCCACAACTCGTCATGATCGCTGAGCATGCCGTCACGCACCGGGCAGTGCGATGTGCTCGTAGGCCAAGGCCTTCTCCAGTGCCTGCTCGTCGGTCAGGTGCGGCGTGTGGTGGAACAGGTAGCCGACGACGTGCGGGCACTCGGTGATGCGCTCCAGTTCCTCGACCTTGTCGTCGACCTCTTCGTCCGGCGTGTGCACCAGCTCGGCCATGAGCGCCAAGGCGCGCCGGCGCTGCTCGGGCGTCAGGGTCCGCATCTGCTGCCCTCCCGGGTCGGTGTCGATCGTGGCCATACCGGCTGGATGGTAGTGCTTAGGATGGGCGCCGCCATCGGACGTCTTAGCGGGGAGTCAGGGACGTGACCTGGTTTGAGGAGCTTCTGCGGCGACGACGACGGCAGCGGACGTGGTTCCGGATCGTGCTGGTGTCGGTGGTCGTGACCGGGCTGGTCGCCTTCTTCGGCTGGCCGCACTGGGTGCAGTACCAGGCCCGGCAGGAAAGGCAGGCCCGCCAGGCGGCCGTAGCCGAATACAAGCCGTTCGTATTCCCGGCGATCCGCGCCCTACTGGGATACGACTACCGCGACTTCGACGGTTCCGTCGCGCGTGGACAGTCCTTCCTCACGGGACCGTTCACCACCGAGTACACGGCGACCATGGCGTCGCTGCGCCCGACCGCCCTCGCGGAGCAGGCCGTGGTCACCGCGGAGGCCCGCAGTGTGGGCCTCCGCGAGCACGGACGGCAAAGGGCCGAGGTGCTGGCCTACGTGACTCAGCAACGTACGACGAACGCGCTGGCCGGGGTTGAGATCATCGAATGCGAGGTCGTGGTCGCACTGGAACGGGTCGGGTCGGAGTGGAAGGTGGCGCGGTTCGCCGTCCAGCCCTTTCCGAACGTCCACCTCTCGCCCACTGCCACGCCACGACCCTCGCCCTGACCGAGTGGCGCTGTCGTACCGGCGCAGCGCCGATGCTCTCACCTGGGTCTGGTCGCGTGGCACTCGTCCAGGGCGGCCAGCAGGTCGGTCAGCCCGGACAAGGTCATCGAGACTCCGCTCGGCGCACGCTTGTACTTGAGCTGTGCCGGGGTGGGATAACGCGCGCCGTCGGCCAGGTCGATCCACAACACGGCGGCCCGTTCACCGTCTGGCCTGATGGCGAATTTTTCCACCTGCGAGAACGCGAACGCCCGGTTCCGATGGCCGTAGCGTACGTGCAGGTGGGTTCCACTCGTCCAGATGCCGATCCGCAACTGCCCGCGGAACCACAGCGCTCCCCCGACAAGCATCAAGAGCCTGCCGATCCCTGCCTCGCGCACCCCGATCTCCACGATCCCGTAACCCGCCATGGCCGCACAGAACCAGAACCCCAGCAGGCCCCCCAGCCGGCTGTCGGGGTCCGGTGTCAGGCGGCGCAGGGGCGCAAAGTTGGTCCGCATCAGCACGAGCGACATTCTGCGGCAGGCACGCTTCAGCCGTCTGCCCCGAACCCGGCTGCCATGGCCGACGGGCTACCGGGAGTTCGCCGACGTCGAACGCCCACGAACCCCCGGTAGTCGTCGGCCGAGCAGCCGCTGCGCGCTCCATGCCGTGTCAGAACGGCTGAGCGCGGATCAAGAGCGCATCAGCGGGACCATCAGGTGTGTGCCGAGGACGTCGTTCATGACGGGCGGGGTCTGCGTGTCGTACTTGCCGGTGCCGGACCGCACCGACAGGAGCATCCGGCCCAGCGCGCCCGGCGCCGTCTCGTACGCCTGCAGCGCCGAACCCCGGAAGATGACCGGCTTGTCGTACTGCGCGGCCAGCCGGACCATCACCCCGCCGATGAGTTTCTGGCAGGTCGAGCACGGGGTATTGGTCTGGTGCGCCTCGATGACGGCGGCGAGCGTCGACTCCTGGTTCAGGTTCGCGGCGGCCGCCTCGACCCAGGCCAGGAACGCCTGGAACTCGGAGTGCGCGACACCGGAGACGCCCGGGAGTTTGTGCGGCTCGACGGTGTCCTTGGCGGCGGCCGACTCCTGCTCGATCGCCCCGCCGACGCGGCGGACCACGGTCAGGCCGGCCAGCAGCGAGTTCCCGGACGCGCCACCAGGCAGGGCCGTCCGGTGCAAAGCGGGGGCGGTGACGGTGTAGTAGGTGGTTGGGGCGGTGCGAAGCAGCACGTCGAGGGTGTCGGAGACCGCCCACAGGCTGTCGCCGGTGTGGGTCTGGCCACCCGCCTCGTACTCGTACCTCTCCCCGGTGAAACTCAGGTGATTGGGCATCTGCGCCTCCTGTGTCGGTCGGACACCGGTTAAGAGGCGCGACCCGGGCCGGTGATACGCGGCGTCGTCACGGCAGCCGGGTCGGGTGTGCGACTCCGGCCAGGCCGTCCACGACACAGACCCGTCCGTCGTACGAGCAACCGCACGCGATCCATACTGAAACTGGAAAGGCATCTCCTACGGCGGGTAATCGATGGCTGAGTGGCTGTTCGTGGGCATGTTCGGCGTATTCGTCGGGCACCACGGGAACTCGGTGGTGCAGCTCCCCGACGCCGAGGAAGACCGTCGGCATTCGCAACTGCACCATCTCCTCACAGTCGTCGGCACGCGAGTCCAGGAGATGGTTCAGCTACGGCAGTGGCAGGCCGCGGGCGGGATGAGCCGCCAGCAGGTGATCATCGATCCGATCTTGACGGAGACGGACCGTCCCGTGGTCGGCCGGATCCGGCAACGCGACGAACCGGGTTACGAGGGAATCTGGTGCGAGTTGCTGCTACCCCGCGCCTGGCTGAGCCGACCGGTCGACGGGCTGCGCGCCGTGCAGGCGACCCGTGCCGTCCTCGCGACGCTGGACGCCGTCGGTTCGCAGTACGGGCTGGGTGTCATCCCGGTGCGCAAACCTGCACCCGGCGGGGACGCGACGGACGACCCGTTCACCGCCCCACCCCGGCACCGCAAAGAGGCCATGGCGTACGCGTCCGAGTGGCTGGGAGAACTGCTGCAGGTTGTCGGACCTGACGAACTGCTGGTGGCGACCCGAACCGAGCGGTCCGGACGGACGGCGGCAAAGCTCGACCGATTCATCGAGAACATGGGCGACCTCGTCGAACACGACGATCAGACACTCCCCGACGGCAAGAAAGTCATGACGTGGAAGATCCGCGCGAACTGGTGAGCTGGTCGGTGGATGCGCCCGGCCTCGGACGGCGGCACCAGCGGTCACTGCAGGACGCCGCGGCGTCGGCCGCGTCCTGGATCGAGCAGTGGCCGGGATGCGTGAGCGCGACCGTCTCCGGGCCGATCCTGCTCCGTGTAGAGGTGTCGGCCCCTGGCGACGTTGCACTGCAACCGCTGGCAGCCGAACTTATCGACGGCGTCGTCGAGCTGTCCATCACCGTTGATCGGCAGGCGCTGGAGGGGTCCGCGCCGCTGCTCCGTCGGCACGTCCTCGATGCCTTTCTGGCAGGAATCGAGCTGGGTGCGTCGGTCGCGCCGCACCAGCCGCCGATCGAGGTGTGGATCGAGCCGGAGGAGGAAGAGGAGACCGCGGAGCTGCACACGCTCGACGTTCTCGGCGCGGAGCTGTCGATGCTCGCCGAGGGCGAGGTGATGGTGATCCGGCCCCTCCGGGAAGGCGCGGACGGGCTGACGCAGTACCACGAACTCGACGATGCCCTGGTCGCCCGGTTGGCTCGGTCGAAGCTGGGCGAGTTGCTGGACACCTCGTCGCACCCCGACGCGGTCAGCTGGACCATACAGGTCAGCCACTCCCGATAACCGGGAGGAGCGCTGGTCGGCAGCGCGAGCCAGCGCATGATCCAATGGGCCGATGGAACTCACCAAGCAGTTCAGCGAGCAGCAATACCGTCAGGCGCTGGACTCGTGGACCTGGCTGGACCTGGCCGGCAAAGCCCCACGGTTCACCTCGCTGTTCGGTGACGTGTTCCTGGAATCCGCGGACGGGGCATGGTGGCACCTCGACACCTTCGAAGGCGAGCTCGTACGAGGCTGGAACACCCGCTCCGACCTCGTCGCCGAACTGGAGACCGAGGCGGGCCAGGACAGGTACCTGCTGGCCGGCCTCGCCATGGGCGCGTACCACCGGCGTGAGCTTCGCCTGGGGGCCGACCAGGTCTATGCCTACGCGCCGCCACCGATCGTCACCGGCAGTTTCGACGTCGACCACATCGCCGTCTTCGACTTCGTCGTCGTGGTGAACCTCGCCGGCCAACTCCACCTGCAGCTACGGAGCACGTCCGGTTAAGAGCCGACCATCGCGGATACTTAGCAGACGTGCGGTGTGTGCGCCATCCCGACCCGGCGGATGCCGGTTGGTCCGGGGTCGTCAGGCCGAGTGTTCGTAGTGGTGCGGGTGCACCAGGTCGCTGAGGACAACGAAGTCGACGACCTCCCAGAACTCCTTCACACGAGGATGGGACAAGGCCTGCGAGCGGGTGAGCTTCTGCCCGAACAGGGCATCGTCCGGGGCGACCTCGGCGGCGTCGACCGCGGTCGCCGCCGGGTAGTCGCTGCCCGCGACCGGGCCGAACCGACATCCGAAGGTCACGTGATCGTCGTACTCGCCCTGGCCCCAGGTGCCGAAGACGACGTCGATCCAGGTCTCGCGCACGTGGCCGTGGTCGTAGCAGGCCGCGAAGAACGCCGCTTACGGCTGGACGTCGCGGTTGACCATGGCCCAGGTGCGCCGGCTGGCGTTCCCACAGCAGTCACAGGAATGCGTGGTGCCACCACGCCAACTCTCATCGAACGTAAGCATGCCGTGCATTCTGAACCGCGGGAAGATCTTCCACAAAGCCTGCACCAGGAAGCACGCGAATCTGACGCACAGGTCACGGCCGCCGCCGTCAGGCCCCTGACCTGCGCTTCGGGCCGTTCAGCTGCCGGGGAGGGTTAATCCCGAACCCGGCTGAGTCTCGTGCCGGCCTGCCATGCGCAGCTCAGCACGGGCCTGCCGTGCGCCGAGGCAGTCGGGTTGCAGGCAGATGCGGCATCGCCCGGAACGTTCACAGTTCCGGTGGCGGTGCAGCTCACGGTGCAGAAACTCCGCACGCTTGTCGCTGATCGGTTCGATGTAGGACCGCATTGATGCCTCCTTCGGTGATCGACGGATGTTCACGGGCCGCCGTGGCGGGCGAACACAGCCAGTGAACTGGGGATTCACCGAATGGCCGACGCCCGGTATCGTGCCGCGAATGACGACGGGGGATGTGCCGGGCGAGGTCCGGCAATGGAAGCTGATCGCACTGGTGAGCGCGCTCAGCGCAGTGGCGGCCGTGGCCGCGCTGGTCGGCTGGACCGCCCGCGGATGGGGTGGCGATGCCGCCCCCGCGAGCGCGACGTTCACTGGCGGCGGCCAAACCACCAGCAACGTATGCGAACCGCAGCAGGGCACCTATTTCCGGAACGGGGCCGTCGTCAAGATCCTCAGTGCCGAAGGCGAGCAGCTCGCCGCAGGCAAGATCCTCAACGAGCCGGTGTGGCGAAACGGGGGTTGCCATCAGGAGTTCGTCGTGGACGGCATCCCCGAACGGCGCAGCGTGTACGTGGTGGAGGTCGGGCGCTGGCGGCACCCGGTCACTGAGGAGCAGCTCCGCGCGAATACCGCTGAAGTCATGCTGATCTAGCAGCGGCACTGCGCACCCACAAACGCGCCTGGTCGGTCTGCCTCCGTGCGCCGCGGCCAGTGGCCGGCAGACCACACGAGCTCGTGACGAGGCTTCCGTGCCGTCGCGTTGAGCCGCCAACGCCGGTTCTGGCGGTCGGGTGATCGCCCGAGCTTTCTCATGACGCTGCTCGGTCCGCCTGCGCCGACGACCAAAGCCCGATCACCTGCCGCAGGTGATCGGCGGCACCGGCAGCGAGCTTCACCGTGAGCCGACGGCGACCTCTGACCAGTTCCACAATCCGTGCGTCGAGCAGCAGGTATACAACAGCACGAGCGGACTCCGCGGATACTCCGGCATCGGCCAGCTCCTGGTGCAGCTCGCCGATCGACCATTCACGCGACGGGTCCGCGACCATGTGCGCGTATATCGCCGCCCGACTCGGGCTGCGCCTGGCGAGCAGACTTCCCGTCGAAACCATGGTGATGCCCCTTTCGAGATCCGGGTGAACCGTTGCTTATAGCTCGTTGGACAAGGTCACCGGCCGAGACGACGCATGACGGCCACAGGGTGCGAGCCGGGGACGGCTGCCGCCCGGCCGGTGACTTGTGACAGCCCGACGTGTCCTCTCCGCGATGACCGGTGGCACACCAGGTGTCGTGACCACCTTCGTCTCCGACGGATGCCCCAGACAGCGCGGCGATGACGCAGAGCTGATGCACGACCGTTGCGCCGCCTCCGCTGATCTGCATGAATGGGTTCGGATCGTTTCATCGGACCGCAGAGGTGATCGTGAAGCGCGTCGGCCTGTCGCAACGCCGCAAGGCAGTCGGACTCAGTCAGGAGAAGCTCGCGGAGAACCTCGGTGTCGACCGGTCAACCGTCGTTCGATGGGAGGCGGGCGACACCACCCCACAGCCATGGCACCGACCACAGCTGGCACGGGCGCTGAAGATCACCGTCGAACATCTTGATGTGCTGCTGGTCGGCCACGCTGAAGCGGCACCGCCTCATGACGAGCGGCTGAAATACGCGCTGGCACACCCGTCCGCCGTCGACACCGTCATCGCGGCGGGTCTGCGGCACCAGACCCAAAAGCTCGACCGGCAGTACGACGAGCTTCCTTCCAGCGCACTGCTCGCGCCCGCAGGGCAGTTGCACGGACAGGCGGTATACCTGCGCTCACGTGCAAGTTCGGCGGCCGCACGGGACGATCTGTGGGCGGCGGAGGCTGAATCCGCGCTGCTCATGGGGCAGTTGACCTGGGATGCGTCGTATCGACGGGACCACCCGGGCGCGGACACCTACTTTGATCAAGCCATTGCCGCCGCCGGCCATGCGGGAATCGTCGTCGTGGCAGCACACGCTGAACTCCGCAAGAGCTACGTCGCGCTGTCCGGCAGGAAGGATCCTCGCGGCGGGCTGGCTCTTGCGCAGCGCGCCGCAGACTCGGCGAAGGGGCACAGCACAGTGCTCGCGGGAATGGCCACGCTGCACGTCGGAGAGGCGCACGCCATGCTGGGCGACGCCCGTGGCTGCGAAGTCGCGCTGCATCGGGCGGAACGGCTGCTCGACGAGGTCCGCCCGGAAGAGCCCGCCGCCGCGCTGTTCTGCCGGAGCACCCACGGCAGGATCGCCGGTTCCTCGTACTTGCGTCTCGGTCTGCTGTCACGCGCCGAGCCGACGCTCCGGTCCAGCCACACGTTGATGAACCACCAGCGGAAGTCCACGGCGATCGTGCTGGGCAACCTGTCCTTGGCCTGCATACGGCAGCGCAAGCTTGATGAGGCGGTGAGCCATCTCCACCAGGCAATCGCTGTGTTGGAGCGCACCCGCGGCGGCGGCGGGTTGAACGTGGCGTTCACCGCTGCGCGGGAGATGCTCCCCTGGCGCGACAACGTCGGCGTGTCCGAGGTGAGCGATAGGCTGCTCGCATTGATGTCGGCAGCATGAGTGGAGCCAGCGTGATCGACCCCGCGATCGATCAGGCGAAGCAGGCCGCCAGAGAGAAGGTATGGGCGCTGCTGCACGACATCGGTGCGGCGCTTCCACCCGGAGCACACGGCAGGATCCCCAACTTCGTCGGCGCGGACCTCGCCGCCGACCGGCTCGCCTCACTCGACGCGTGGAAGAACGCCCGGGTCGTCAAGGCCAACCCCGACCCGGCCCAGCACCCGGTGCGGATCCAGGCCCTCCAGGAGGGCAAGCTCCTCTACATGGCCGTGCCCAGGCTCGCGACGCCGGAGCCGTTCTACCTGCTGGATCCCGCTGCCACCACGGAGATCAAGACGGTGACCACGGGTGACGGGGCCAGCCGCCACGCTCCCCGCGTCAACCTGGACCAGATGCGACACGTCGATCTCATCGTGATGGGCAGCGTGGCGGTCAACCGTCGTGGCGTCCGCGTGGGCAAAGGCGCCGGCTACAGCGACATCGAGGTGGCTCTCCTGACCGAAGCCGGGCTCATCGGACCCGAGACCGTCATTGTCACGACGGTCCACACGGCGCAGGTGCTTGACGAGGCCCTGCCTGAGACCGAGCACGACTTCAGCGTTGACGTCATCATCACGCCTGCGGAAACCATCTACTGCCAGCCGCCACGAAGACCTGGCGGGATCGTGGCCAGTCACCTGACTGTCGACAAGGTCCGCGCGATCCCCGCCTTGACCCGGTACGTAGAGTGACACCACCACGGGCTACGGCCCACCGACAGACCGAATCGCGCGTGAGCACGATGCGCATTCTGGCCCCGAAGCGATCTTCTGCAAAGCCCTCGCCGGGAAGTACGTGGATCTGACGCGAAGGGCAGCCCCGGGGCCCGCGCTTCAGGCTGACCAGCTGCCAGGCTCGGATCGGCGCGGGTGAGGTCACCAGCCGGTCGAGTGACGACCACGGGGTGCGAGCCGGAGACGTCTCGTGAATCCGGCTGGTGACCTCGGCATCATGCCGATCTCGCCCCCGTTCGCGGGCTGTCCCGGGCAGGCGCGTTCTCGCCGCCGTTCTTCATTCGGAGCCCGACGAGGATGGTGGTCAGCAAGCTCGTGTTTGCGGTCGCCCAGTATGTCTCGCGACTGATACGCATGATCGGGTCCATTTCTCGCATCGACTCGCTGACACGCGTATGCGTTGTCGAACAGCCACTCGGCCGATGAGCAGAATTCACGCCGCCGCCCCGGCTTCCTGCGCTCTGGACCATGCCCCGATCACCTGCCGCAGGCACTCATCGGCACCGGTACCTAGCCTTACCGTGAGCCGACGCCGTCCTCTGACCTGCATCAGAATTCGCGCATCCAGCAGTAGGTATACGACAGCCCGTGCGGACTCCGCGGACACTCCGGCATAGGCCAGTTCACGGTGCAGCTCGCCCACTGTCCAGTCACGCCCAGGCTCCGCGATCAGTTGCGTGTATATGGCCGCGCGGCTCGGGCTGCGTCTCGCGAGCAGGCTTCCCGTGACAACCATGTTGATGACCCTCCTCTCGACCTCTAGAGTCTTGGTTGGCATCGAGGCGGCCGGATCTCCCATCACCCCGCCTCGCGCCGAACTCAGCTTGAAGGACCCGAGACGGTCTTCGAAGGGGTTGCCAGGTGGCTCAGCAGCCTGGCAACACGGCCGGTAGGCGATGGGGTGAGCATGACGACGGAATCATTCGGCGAAAGCCTGCGGCGATTGCGGTCAGAACGTGGCTGGTCGCTCCGCCGCCTCAGCGATGAATCCCATATCGACAAGGGCCACCTCAGCAGGATCGAACGCGACAAGCGCCCACCGTCGGAAACCATCGCCAGCGCTGTCGACCTCGCGCTGCAAGCTGACGGGGTTCTGATCGCCATAGCCCAGGTTCAGCAGGCCCAAGAGACACGGGCGGCGGTAACGTCTGATCCCATGAGGCGACGCACGCTCGTCACGATGCCGCTGGCCGCTGCGATGGCAAGCCTCGGCGCAGCCGGCGACACGACGCATCGGGTGGGCCGAGTCGGAGTCACCGACGCCGAACGGCTCCATCGAGCTGTGGCGCGCCTTCGCGCACTCGGTCACCAGCACGGTGGCGAGAACCTCTGGCAGGCCGCAGCCGGTGTCGCACGGGAGGGATACCAACTCCTGGAGAACGGGACGTACACCGAGAGCGTCGGAGACCAGATCCTGGCCGCCACGGGCCGCGCGCAGATGTGTGCCGGCTGGCTCGCATTCGACTCGGGTCAGCAGGATATCGCCCGGTCCTGCTACAACGAAGCCCTCTCTTTGGCGAGCCAGTCAGCGAACGCAAGCATCGAGATCCACGCGCTGGTCAACCTGGCGTTCCAGAGCAGCTTTCTCGGGATGCCGAGACAGGCCCTCCGGTACGCGGAGGCGGCCGGCCGTATCGCCAACGGCTATGACAAGCGCGGCCGGATCGCCGTCGTGCCGCTCATCCGCCAAGCCACGGCGCACGCCATCGCTGGGAACGAGGTCGAGTCCGGCAAGGCGGCAGCGGATGCCAGGCGTCACCTCGACAAGGCGCACGAGGAGGGTGACGACTGGTGCACGTTCGTCAGTTCGGCGGAACTGGACGGCATCGAGGCGACCGTTGCCATGAAGCTCGGCCAGGCCGCCCGAGCGGAAACGCTCCTTCAACGCGCCGTGGCTGCTCATGGGGTGGGCTTTGCGCGCAACCGCGCGCTGTACCGCGTACGTCTCGCGAGCACCAGGCTCGATCTGCGCGATGTCGTCGGTGCGGCGGTCTCGGCCAATGAGGCGATGGACGACCTCAGCGGAGAGGTGGCCAGTTGGGTCATCAACACCGAACTTCAGAACGTCGCCCAGCGCCTTGCTCAGCATCCAGAGGAGACGCACGTCGAACGCTTCATCAAGCGGTATCTCGCATCGGCAACCGACGACCGGGGAGCCCGGCAGTGAACACCCCCATCACCGGTCTCGTCGTCGACAAGCACTACGCGGCAGACATGGTTGAACTACGCGACGAGCTGCTCAGCGTCTACCGCGAGGCATACGCGGACAAGATCCAACAGGCGTTCTTCACCGAGGACCGCTTCTGGGAGCGGGTCGAGGCCTACGCGAGGCGGGACGGGTTCGAGCTGGTGACGGCTCGGGTCGGTGGCAGCCTCGCGGGGTATGCGCTCGGCTACACGCTCCCTGCAGGGTCCGCCTGGTGGCACGGTCTTCTCAACGAGGTCGATCCAGGCCTCGTCGTCGAGGACGGCTCGCGTACCTTTGCGCTGAACTACATCATGGTGCGCCCATCGATGCGGCGGCGCGGAATCGCCGAGGCCTTACATGCCGCACTTATGAGAGGCCGACCGGAATCCAGGGCAACCCTGCTGGTCCTGCCGGACAACATCTCCGCGATATCCGGTTACCGCAAGTGGGGCTGGCACCAGGTTGGCGAACTCAAACCGTTTGCCGACGCTCCCATCTATCACTCCTTGCTGCTGAATCTCACGCAGCCAGGCTGATTGCCAGCCGTAAGCAGCGAAGTACAGCAACCCTGCCGGCTGCTGATAGCCGCAGCTGACTGAGAGAGACCGCTTGACCGCGTCCCCGGCCGTACGCGACCTTCGCGCAAGTAATCCGCAGGTCAGGTCCGCCGCCCGGTGCCTTCCCTGGCCGGAACGGTCGCGCAGGTGGTTCATGTGGCAGGTGATCGGGGATCGACTGCCGCGCCCTAGCCAACGGATGCCGACCACGGGCACCCAACCGGCGGTGGACAACCCTAATATCCAGCCCATGAATCGGCTGTCTGACAACGTGGGTTACCTCAGGACGATTGGCACTGGCCTGATCGTCATTGGCGTGTCCGCGATGCTGCTGCGGGACCGTCTCGAACAAGACACGGTCTTCGTCTGCGCCGCGGGTGCCCTGTTCGGCTTCTTGCTGCGTATCGAGGCGGCAATCACTTCATTGCGCCGTAGCAGGGATGACTCGGGCCTCGCATGATCCACTGAGGGTAGTCAGAACGGCCGCTTAACGTCACCGCTGGTGCTGGACCACGGGCCGTTGGCGGCACGGTTTACCGGCAGGCCAGCGCGTGATCGTGGGGTATGTCCCCGCACCGCCCGGGCTCGCGATCATGATCATGAGTTACGCCAGGCCGTCTCCAGGCCGTCAGAGATGGCCCGGGCCGTCGCCAGGCCGTCAAACGGCGACCAGCAACGACCAACACTAACCGTTAAGGCAGAACAAGACAGCAGCTCAGAGCGGCTGTTGGCGGCGTGGGCATGAGGGCGACGGACGAGTCGGCCTGTACGCCGGATTCTGTACGCCAAAAGCCAGGGGGCCTGCCGATCATCGGCAGGCCCCCTGGTGTGCGCACTCTCGCGAGCAGCTCAGCTACCCGAGAAGGTGAACGTCGACCCCGGCTGGGTCACGATGTTCCCCGTACCCGAGTTCGTGATGGCGACGTTCGACAGCGTCGCGCTACCCCGGGCCTGGGCCATGGCCAGCATGCCCGCGCCGTTGTTCGACTTGTCGATCTTCACGTTGGTGATGACCACCCCCGGAAGCTCGCCCGCCTTGAACTGAATACCGTCGTACGTCGAGTCGTAGATCTCGGTATCACGGATCGTGACCCCCGGAATCGCGACCGTCGCCGCGAACAGCGTGATCGCGCCGAACTCCTGGTCCTCGTTCCAGAACGCCCCACCCGTGCGGTACAGCGCGTTGTTGGCGATCAGCGTCTGACCCGTGAAGGGGATCGGGTCGTGGTCGGTCGCCAGCATGATGCCCGGGTAGTTCATCGTGTCGTAGATCAGGTTGTTCTCGATCTTGTTGCCGTACCCGCCGTACACCGCGATGCCGTTGGCCCGCCACGGCAGCTGCACCGTGTTGTTCACGAACCGGTTGTCGTGCCCGATGTCCACCGACGTGTCCTTCACGTACTTGCTGGCCCAGACCGCGAGCGCGTCGTCGCCGTTGTTGCGGAACGACGAGTTGAACACGGTCGAGTTGCGGGTGCCGTTGGTGAAGTTGATGCCGTCGGCGTACGTGTTGCGCACGCGCATGCCGCTGAACTCCAGCCCGTCACCGGGTCCCCACAGCTCGGGGATGTTGGAGTAGTCGCGGCCGACCCAGGCGCCGACGTTCGCGTGCTCGATCCACACGTTGGTGATCTTCGTGCCGACGCCGAGCCGGCCGTTGATGCCGACGCCGCCTTCGGCGTTGCCGTCACCGCCGCGGATCCGGCCGGAGCCGAAGATCGCGATGTCGGAGATCTGGGTGTTCTTGTCGATGTCGAAGCCGAAGTTGCCCTCGTGCGGGTGGTTGATGCCGCCCGCGTTCTGCGGCTGGATCAGCGAGTAGAGGCGGGAGTGCCACATGCCCGCGCCCTTGATGACGACGTTGCTGATGCCGACCTGGTTGTGGGTGCCGCGGTTCAGCGGGTCGTCGGTCAGGATCTTCTGCTCCTGCCGCCACTGGCCCTCGGGGATCCACACGCAGCTGATCTGCCCGTTCTGGTCGGCGGTCACCGCGGCCTGGATGGCGGCGGTGTCGTCGAGGCCGTCGTTGGGCACGGCGCCGTAGTTGGTGATCGAGGTGCACTCGCTGGGCTTGCTCAGCGGCGCGGCCACCTGCTCAAGATCGATCATATCGATGATGTAGAAGGAGGCGTTGTCGCCGGAGTCGCGCTGCAGCTTGAACTTCGTGCCCGGCGGGTACGAGGTGCCCAGCAGCGCGTTCGACTCGTCGAACAGCCGGCGCGCGTTGGCCGACGGGGTGTTGGTCAGGCCCTCGGGGTCGTCGGTGGTGCCGTAGAGCCAGCTGTGCACCGAGGACAGGGTGAGCTTGCGGTTGAACGTGCCGTTGACGTACAGGCTGATCGTGAAGTCCTGGCCACCGCCGCCGGCGGCGTCGGGGACCGAGTTGCGGACGACGATCGAGTTGGCCTGGTTGGTCGAGGTGAACTCGACGTACTGGCCCGCGGTGGTGAGGCGCACCGACTTGCGGCCCGAGGACTCGGTGGCGAAGTTGGTGTGCCCGAAGGTGCGCAGCGCGTCCGTCTGCAGCAGTTCGCCCTGGTAGGCGGCGGACTCGGCCTCGTACGAGGTGTACGGGACGGCCGCGCCCCGGCCGACGACGATCGACGAGGTCAGCGAGTTGTTGGTCTCGTTGGTCTCGGTGACGACGTTGGTCGCGTCGGCGCTCGCGGCGATGGTCGCGCCGCCGGAGGTGGCGGTCCAGGTGCCGTTGACGGCCACGTTGACGGTGGCGCCCGCGGCGATGGACGCGGTGTTGGTGTTGAGGGTGGTGGAGCCGACCGTCACCCGGGTGACCGTGGTGGTGCCCGAGGCCGTGGTGCCGCGGTTGTTGACGGTCACCGTGAAGCTGACCGCCGCGCCGACGGCCGGGTTGGCCGGGTTGGTGGATATGCCGGTGACCTGCAGGTCAGGGCCGGGTGCCTGGGCCACGACGAGGTTGCTCGCGGCGTTGGCGGTGTTGTTGTTCTCGTTCTTCTCGACGACCGTGGACGCGTTGTCGGCGCGGGCGCTGACGGCGTACGTGCCCTGGCCGAGGTTGCCGATCGGCAGGCTCACCGACTGCGAGCCGCCGGCCGCGATGGCCGCGACGTCGACGGTGCCCTTGAGCGCGCCGTCGAGGTACAGGCCGACCTTGGAGGCGGGGGCGGACAGGTCGCCGATGTTGTTGACGGTGGCGGTCAGCGAGATGCTCGACGCCTCGTTCGGCGAGGACGGGGTCCACGACACGTTGCTGACGGTGAGGTCAGGGTTCGGCGCGGGGGTGCCGCAGACCTCGAACTCCGCGACCTGGCCCGAGGGCGCGCCGGTGTTGGAGTTGAAGGACAGCCGCACGTCGGCGGTGGTCGCCGAGACGGGGACGCTCACCACGTTGTTGCCTTGGGTGAACTGGTAGCTCGCCGCCGACACCAGGTTGGTGTAGGTGGAGGAGGACTGCTCGCGGCCCAGGATCTGGAAGTTCTGGGTACGCGTGCCCCACGCCGGGTCCGGGTTCAGCTTGACGTTGACCTGGGTGACGACGTGGTTGCCGCCGAGCGCCACGGTGAGCGTCGCCGGGTAGCCGGCGCCCTCCCAGTAGGTGCCGAGCTGGCCGTCGTTGGCCTTGTCCGGGGTGAACGTGAACGTGGAGCCGTTCGCGGTCATGGTCTTGCCGGACGCGACGTTGACGCAGCCGGGCTGCTGGGTGCCGGTGCGGGTGACGGTGTTGCTGTTGCCGGAGACGTTGCCCGCGTTGTCACGCGCCCGCACGTAGTACTGCACGGTCGCGGTGGCGGCCTGGGTGTCGTTCCAGGTGGTGACGGTGCCGACCTGCGCGGCCAGCGCGCCGTCGCGGAACACGTCGTAGCCCGCGAGGCCGCTGCCGCCGGTGTCGGTCGACGCGCCCCAGTTCAGGGTGATCGTCGTGCCGGAGGTGCTGTGGCTCAGCGTGCCGGGCGTGCTCGGCGGGGTGGTGTCGGTGGTGGTGCCGGTGCGGGTGACGGTGTTGCTGTTGCCGGAGACGTTGCCGGCGTTGTCCCGCGCCCGCACGTAGTAGGACACGGTGGCCGTGGCGGCCTGGGTGTCGTTCCACGTGGTGACGGTGCCGACCTGCGCGGCCAGCGCGCCGTTGCGGAAGATGTCGTAGCCGGCCAGGCCGCTGCCGCCCGCGTTGTCGGTCGACGCGCCCCAGTTCAGGGTGATCGTCGTGCCGGACGTGCTGTGGGTCAGCGTGCCGGGCGTGCTCGGGGCGGTGGTGTCGGGTGTGGTCCCGGTGCGGGTGACCGTGTTGCTGTTGGCCGACACGTTGCCCGCGACGTCACGGGCCCGCACGTAGTAGGACACGGTGGCCGTGGTCGGCTGGGTGTCCTGCCAGGTGGTGACCGCGCCGACCTGGGCGGCCAGCGCGCCGTTGCGGTAGATGTCGTAGCCCGCCAGGCCGCTGCCGCCGGCGTTGTCCGTCGACGCGCCCCAGTTGAGGGTGATCGTGGTGCCGGATGCGCCGAGGGTCAGGTTCGACGGCACGCTCGGGGCGGTGGTGTCGGGGGTGCCGCCGCCGGGCCCGTACACCTCGATCTCGGAGAGCTGGCCCGCCGGCCACGCGGAGTTGGCGGTGATGTTGATCCGCACGTACCGGGTGGTGGTCTGGGTGAAGTTGATCGTCACCGAGTTGCCGGCCACGGCCGGGTTGAAGGTGTACGACGCCGAGCCGACGATGTCGGTGAACGTCGAGCCGTTGGTGCTGCCCTGGACCGCGAGGGTCTGCGAGCGGGTGCCCCAGCCGGAGGTGGGCAGCTTGAGCACGACGCGGTTGACCGCGACGGACGAGCCGAGGTCGACGGTGGCCCACTCGGGGAACGAGTTGTTGACGCTCTCCCAGTAGGTGCCCTGGTTGCCGTCGACGGTGCGGGACACGTCGTAGACGTCGGCGTGGCCGCTCTCGGTGGTCGGGCGGCCCTGGGCGAGGTTGGTCGACGCGCTGGCGGTGCCGTAGATCTCCAGCTCGGAGAGCTGCGCGGCGGCCCAGCCGGTGTTGGCGCTGATGTTGACGCGCACGTACCGGGGCGAGGTGGCCGGGAAGTTGATGGTCACCGAGTTGTTGGCGACCGACGGGTTGAAGCTGTAGCCCTGCGAGGCGACGATGTCGCTGAACGTGGAGCCGTTGGTGCTGCCCTGCACGGACAGGGTCTGGGTGCGGGTGCCCCAGCCGGCGGGCAGCTTCAGCACGACCTGGTCGATGGCGGTGGCGGCGCCGAGGTCGATCTGGGCCCACTGCGGCAGGGAGCCGGAGCTCTCCCAGTAGCTGCCCTGGTTGCCGTCGTTGAGGTTGCCGGTCACGTAGGGGCCGTTGACCGAGCTGGCGGAGGTCGTCTTGCCTGATGACAGGTTGGGGCCGCCGGCCGCTTGCGCGACCGCCGCCCACCCGGCGGTGGCGATCATGGCAGCGGCGACCGCGGTCGCCACCACTCTGATCGGAGTCCTGGTTCTCATCACTGTCCTTTGTCACGGAGGGACGGTTCCGCGGGTGGACGGGGATCCACACGCGTTGCGGTGAAACGGGTGACCGATCAGCCGCGACGGTGAGCGGGGCCGTGCGGTTGATGTTTTGCAGGCGTGGTGTAACCGCTGACGTGGCGGGGGCGTGAACTCAGCCCGGGCCGCGTGGAGGTGATCGACCAGTGCGTACGAATGCCGACGTCATACCGGGCCTCTCCCGAACGGATGGAGAACACCGGCAGGTGAGCGGCCTGCAGGGAACTTGCACAAGCTAACGACAAAACTAAACATCTGTTTGTCGAAATCTTGCACTGTGTCGGGGGCAACGTTACCGACACGTCACGAACACGTCAACACTTCGACAGTCGTGAGCCGACGAACGGATGAGAAGCGCGCACGACGACATGGCCATCCGGACGGAATCCGGATGGCCATGTGTCCACTATCGACGGTGCGGTCAGCCCGCGGCCAGCACCTCGCGCAGTCGAGCGGCGAACGCCGCCGGGTCGCCGGTGAAACCGATGTGGTCGCCGGGGAACATCGTCGGCTCGATGTCCAGCTGCGCCGCCAGCGCCCGCGAGGTGCGGTCGCAGAGCTGGCCGGTCGACTCCTCGCCGATGCCGACCACGAGCCGGGCGCCGCCCTTGCGCAGCGCCGCCGCGTCCGGCACGAAGCGGACCGTCGGCAGCAGCATGTGGGCGTACTGGAAGTGCTCGTCGGCGACCGACTGCTCGTCGCGCTCGCCGCCGACGATGGCCTCGAACACGAACGGGGGCAGCTCGATGTTCGCGATCTTGAGGAACTTCGCGAACGCCCCCCGGTGGTCCCCGCCGAGGTACGTCGCGATCATGTCGTCGGTCGCGACCCGCAGCTCCGCCCGGTCCTCGACCAGCTCGTCCAGCGGCGGCTCGTGGGCGATGAGCGTGCTCACCAGGTCGGGCCGGGCCTCGGCCAGCGCCAGCGCGCTGACCGCCCCGCCGCTGGAGCCGAGCACCACGGCCGGGCCGGCGTCGAGGTGGGTGATCAGCCGGGCCAGGTCGTCGCCGCGCTGCTGCGGCGTCGAGTCCTGGTCGCGGTCGTCGACCGAGCTGCGGAAGATGCCGCGCGGGTCGGTGGTGAGCACCGTGTGGTCGGTCGCCAGCAGCTCGGCCAGCGGCGTGAACGCGCGGGCGTCCATCGGCGCGCCGATCAGCACGATCAGCGGTCCGGCACCCCGGACCTCGTAGTGCAGCCGTGCGCCGGGCACCTCCAGGACGGCGGCGGGCACGGTCGAAATGTCGTTCATCAGGGCTCCCTAGCAGGTGAGATGGCTCTCGTACCTGAATGAGACCGGGCGCGTGCGGCAGAATCGTCGCTTGTGAGCGAACTTTTCTCCGCGCCGCCTGGGGACGACCCCGACCTGGCCGCCGCGCGGGGCGGGGACGACGCCGCGTTCACCCGGCTCGTCGAGCCGCTGCGCGCCGAGCTGCACGCGCACTGCTACCGGATGCTGGGCTCGGCTCATGACACCGACGACGCGCTGCAGGACGCGCTGCTGCGGGCCTGGCGCGGGTTGGCGGGCTTCGCCGGGCGCGGCTCGCTGCGGTCGTGGCTCTACACCGTGGCCACCCGCACCTGCCTGGACCTCGTCGAGGCGCGCGGGCGGCGGGCCCTGCCGATGGACCTCGGCCCCGCCAGCGCCCACGCGGTGCTCGGGCACACCCCGCTGACCGAGGTCGCCTGGCTCGGGCCGTACGCCGGCGCGGGTCTGGGGTCCGGTCCGGCCGGGCCGGGCGCGCGCTACGAGCAGCGCGAGGCGGTCGAGCTGGCGTTCGTGGCCGCGCTGCAGCACCTGCCGGGCAACCAGCGGGCAGCGCTGCTGCTGTTCGAGGTGCTGGGGTTCTCCGTCGCCGAGATCGCCGCGATCATGGACACGTCGACCACCTCGGTGAACTCCGCGCTGGCCCGCGCCCGCCGGATCGTGGCGGAGCGGGCGCCCTCCCCCAGCCAGCAGCAGACCCTGCGCAAGATCGGCGACGCGCGGGTGCGGGAGGTGGTGGGCAGGTTCGCGCAGGCGCTGGAGCGCGGCGACGCCGACGCCCTGATCACCCTGCTGGTCGAGGACGTGACCTGGTCCATGCCGCCGCTGCCGCACTGGTACCACGGCCTGGCCGCGGTCACGGACTTCGCGGTACGCGTCCCGCTGACCTCGTGCGGGTCCTGGCGGCACCTGCCGGTCGACGCCAACGGCCAGCCCGCCGTGGCCTGCTACCTGCGCCCCGGCGACGAGGGCGGGCACCTGCCCTGGTCGGTCAACGTGCTGACCCTGCGCGACGACCGCATCGCCGAGGTCACCTCGTTCGTCGGCGAGGAACACTTCCCCCTCTTCGACCTGCCCCGGTCACTTCCCTGACTCGCGCCCGCCACCCGTCGCGAGCGGGTGCCGGGACTCACCATGATCGTTCGACTTGCCCGGCAAGTGGGCGAATGAACGGTCAAGATACGCACAGGTGCCGGGCAAGTCCGATGACCTTGAGGGGCGCGCGGTCACGCGGCGGCGGGGACGGGTTCCTGCTCGTCCTCGTGGGCGATGCGGGTCATCTCGCGCCACAGCAGCACGACGAACGCCGCCGAGCCGGCGAAGGCGAACCAGAACGGCGCGGTGACGCCGTAGTGGGTGGCCAGCACGCCGCCGATGACCGAGCCGACGACCAGCCCGCCGAAGACGCAGATGGTGTTGAGGCTGTTCACCCGGCCCTGCAGCTGCTCGGGCACGGCCCGCTGGCGCACCGTGACCGAGGTGGTGCCCCACACGAACGCGTGCGCCCCGAACACGAAGAAGATCGCCGACGCGACCACCGGTGAGTTCGTGACCGCCAGGCCCAGGTGGGTGAGCGTCTCGATGATCAGCCCGACGCGCATCACGTTGCCCAGGCTCACCCGGCGGGTGATCGCGCCGTACAGCGCGGTGCCGAGCAGGCCGCCCACCGCCGAGACGGTGGTGAGCAGGCCGAAGCCGACCGCGCCGAGGCCGAGTTGCTCCTGTGCGTAGAGCACGAGCACCGACCACGCGGCCCCGAAGGTCACGTTGAAGATCAAAATCGTGAGCACGAGGGTACGCACGGCCGCGTGGTTGACCGTCCAGCGGAATCCTTCGGCGACGTCGCGCCGCAGGCTGCGCTCCTGCTGCGCGGGCCGCTCCCGGACCGGCAGCCGCACCCGCGACACCAGGACCACGGCCGCGGCGACCAGCACGACCTCGGTCGCGAACGGCCAGGCCGTGCCCGCGGCGAACAGCGCCGCCCCGATCGGCGGGCCGATCAGCTGGTTCAGGGTGATGAAGCCGGTCTGCAGCCGGGCGTTGGCCACGGCCAGGTCGTCGCGGTGCACCAGCATCGGCGTCAGCGTGCCCGCGGTGTTGTCGGCGAACACCTCGGCGACGGTCAGCAGGCCGATCGCCGCCAGCGCGCCGATCGCGGTCAGCGTCCCGGTGAGCATCGTCGCCACGAGCCCGGCCAGCACCAGGACCCGGGCCAGGTTCGCCACGATCATGATCAGGCGGCGGTCGTGCCGGTCCGACAACACTCCGGCGTACAGGCCGAACACCAGTGGTGGGGCCCAGCGCAGCAGCGCGGCCAGCGAGATCAGGAACGGGTCGTCGGTCAGCGAGGTGACCAGCAGCGGCCCGGCCGCGAGCGCCACCCCGTCGCCGAGGTTGCTCGACCAGGACGAGGCCAGCAGCCAGCGGTAGCCCGCGCCGAGCCGGGCGGGCACGACGGAGTCGACTAGCCTGCGCACAAGGTCGAGACCCTACGTGGGTGCGCGGCCGGGCCGCAACGCGTATTCACCGGCCGGCGAAGCCGATCACGGCGAGCACCGCCGAGGCGAGCGCCAGGACTCCCGAGACGGCCTCGCCCCGGGCGGAGAACCGGCCGGCGCCCCAGCGCTGCGGGAACAGGACGTCGTCGGCCCGGCGGGCTTTGACGACGACGTAGGCGGCATAGACGTTGAGCAGGGTCGCGCCGACCGCCACCGCGGGCAGCAGCCAGGAGTGCCAGACGGCGAGCGCGACGCTCAGCACCAGACCGAACGCGCCGGCCAGGGCGGCGGGCAGGCCGGCCGCCTGCCAGCTGCGCGCCTCGGTGAGCGCCGAGCGGGTCCGTGCCCGGCCGCCGGGCTGCATCCGTGCGGCAGCGGCGGCTCGGCGGGCCCGGACTTCGCGGCGTGACTTCGGCATGGGAGGCAGTGTGCCCGACGCCGTCCAGCGGCTGCCAGTCGTGGTCTCGGGGCGGCCGAGGTCCCCCGAATCTCGGCCCACCCCGAGACCATCGGCACGTCGGCGTGCCGGCCGACGAACGCGCAACGGTTGTCACAGGGCGTTTCGACCCGTGCCGTACGCTCGCCGATACCGCGCATCGTGTCCTATCGCGGTACAGGCGATGTACAAAGCGGACCGTAGTCGCCTGAGCACGTTTCGTTGTCGGGATCGTGGTCGGGGAAGGCGAGACGGCAGTGGAGTTCCAGACGCTGGGACCCCTTCAGGCGGTACACGACGGACAGCCGGCCTACCTGCCCACGGGCCACAAGCCGCGGCTGGCGCTCGCCGTCCTGCTGGCCCGCCTGGGCCGGCCAGCGCCCATGGACGTGCTCGTCGAGGCGCTGTGGGCCGACCAGCCCCCGGCCTCGGCCCGGCGCAACGTCCACCAGTACATCAGCCAGCTGCGCGGGGCCCTCGGCACCGAGCGGATCCAGAACGCCGCCGACGGTTACACGGTGCCCGCGGGCGAGTCGCTCGACGCGGCCCGGTTCGGCGAGCTGAGCGCCGCGGCGGCCGCGGCCCTGGACGGCGGTGACGTCGAGGCGGCCGCCCGGAACTGGCGCACCGCCCTGGACCTGTGGCGCGGCCCGGCGTACGCGGAGTTCACCGCGTACCCGCCGCTGGCCGACGAGGCGCTGCGCCTGGACCAGCAACGGCTCGCCGCGTACGAGGGCTGGGCCGAGGCCGAGCTGGCCCTGGGCCGGCACCGGCAGGTCGCGGAGACGCTGGAGACGCTCGTGGCCGAGCAGCCGTTCCGCGAGTTCTTCCGCGGTTGCCTGATGCTGGCCCGTTACCGCAGCGGGCGGCGGGCCGAGGCCCTGGACCTGTTCCGTGACACCCGCACGCTGCTGCGCGACGAACTCGGGCTGGAGCCCGGCCCGCAGCTGCGGGCGCTGCACGAGGCGATCCTGCGCGACGACGAGCGGCTGACCCGCCCCGGCCGGTACGACTTCACGCCCGAAGCGCCCGCGGCCGAGCCGGTGACCGTGCCCCGGCAACTGCCCGCCGACGTGGCCGGCTTCACCGGCCGCGACGCGGCGCTGCGGGAGCTGGACCGGATGCGCGACCGGGAGACCGGCCCGGCCCGGGTCGCGGTCATCACCGGCAGCGCGGGAATCGGCAAGTCCTCGCTCGCGGTGCACTGGGCGCACCGCTCCGCCGAGCGTTTCCCCGACGGGCAGCTCCATGTCAACCTCCACGGCTTCGACGCGTCCGGCCCGCCGACCAACCCTTCGCAGGCTGTCCGCGGCTTCCTCGACGCGCTGGGCGTGCCGTCCGCGCGGGTGCCCGCAGACCTCGCCGAGCAGGCCGCTCTCTACCGCAGCCTGCTGGCCGGGCGGCGCATGCTGCTGGTGCTGGACAACGCCCGCGACGCCGACCAGGTGCGTCCGCTGCTGCCCGGCACGGCCGGGTGCATGGTGCTGGTAACCAGTCGCAACCAGCTGTCCGGCCTGGTCGCGGCCGAGGGCGCCCGGCCGCTGTCGCTGGCCGTGTTCACCGCCGCCGAGGCGCGGCAGCTGATCACCCATCGGCTCGGCGGCACCGCGGTCGAGCGGGAGCCCCGCGCCGTGCGCGACGTCATCGCCCGCTGCGGCGGGCTGCCCCTGGCCCTGGCGATCGTGGCGGCCCGCGCCGCCGTCGGCTCGGCGCTGCCGCTGGCCGCGCTGGCGGGGGAACTGGCCGACGGGCGCGACAACCTGGACGCGTTCAGCGGCGACGACGCGGCCACCGACCTGCGCGCGGTGTTCTCCTGGTCGTATCGCCAGCTCAGCGACGGCGGCGCGCGGATGTTCCGGCTGCTCGGGCTGCATCCGGGGCCGGACGTCTCGCTCGCGGCGGCGGCCAGCACGGCCGGGCTGACCGTGCGGCAGGCACGCCCGCTGCTGGCCGAGCTGACTCGCGCGCACCTGGCCGTCGAGCACGGCCCGGGGCGGTTCCTGCTGCACGACCTGATGCGGGCGTACGCCGCCGAACTGGTCGCCGAGGCCGACCCCGAGCCGGACCGCTTCACCGCGCTGCGCCGCGCGTACGACCACTACCTGCACACCGCCAACAGCGCGACGCTGATGGTCTACCCGCACCGGCACCGCATCGCGATCCTGCCCTGCGACGAGCAGGTGACACCGGAGGTGCATGCCGACCGCGACGCGGCCTACGCCTGGTTCGCCGCCGAGCACGCGGTGCTGCTGGCCGTCATCCGGCAGGCCTACGAGCTGGGCTGCGACGGGCACACCTGGCAGCTGGCCTGGACGCTGATCACCTACTTCGACCGGCAGGGCCACTGGCTGGACCAGGCGGCCACCCAGCGCACCGCGCTCGACGCGGCGCTGCGCTCGGGTGACGTGACCGGCCAGGCCCACGTCTACCACGGGCTCGGCGTCTCCAGCACCTGGCTGGAACGCTACGACGAGGCCCAGCAGCACTACGACAGCGCCATGGCGCTGTTCGCCCAGGCCGGCGACGCGGCCAGCCAGGCCAACACCTTGCTCGCGCTGACCTGGCTCGGCGAGCGCACCAGCCGCTACGCCGACGCCTACAGCTACGCCGAGCGGGCCTACCAGCTGCACCGGGCCACCGGGGACCGGTCGGGGCAGGCCAAGGCGCTGAACACGATGGGCTGGTTCCAGACCCTGCGCGGCGACCACGCGGCGGCGATCACGGCCTGCGCGGAGGCGCTCGCCCTGCACGAGGAGGTCGGCGACCTGGCCGGGCAGTGGGAGACCTGGGACAGCCTCGGCCACGCCCACCTGCACCTCGGCAACCACGAGCAGGCCGTGCTCGGTTTCGGCAACGCGCTGGTCCTGGTCCGCCAGACCCGCGACCGGTACTGGGAGGCGTTCATCCTCGACCACCTCGCCGACGCGCACGAGGCGCTCGGCGACGCGGACACGGCCGACGGGCTGTGGCGGGACGCGCTGCGCATCATGGAGGAGCTGGCCCATCCCGACGCCGAACGCATCCGGGCCAAGCTCCGGCCGCTCGACTCCGACCCGGCACCGGCCTGAACGCCGTCGGGGCCGCCGCCCGGATCCGGGTGGCGGGCCCGACGGTTCAGCGCTGTTACCGGGTGGACACCCGCTCGTCCGACTCGGCCTCGGCGGCGTCGCGGGCGAGCTTGGCGTCGCGGGCCGCCCGAGCGGCCTCGACCTCGCGTTCGGCGTCGGCCGCACCCGCCTCGGCGGCGCGCTGGGCGGCCAGTTCCGTGGCGATGGTGTCGTGCTTGCGCTTCAGGGCGAGGTTCTCGGCGCGCTGCGCCTGCAGTTCCCGGCGGGCCGCCATCCGCCGGCGGGCGCGCCGACCGGCCCCGCCGAAGAGCATGAACAGCCCGACGAGCAGCAGCGCACCGGCGGCCGCGCCGATGAGGAAGACCTCACCGACCGAGAGTGTGGCGTCGTAGCCGAACAGCTCGACCGAGCCCACCGACGCGGTGAACAGGCCGTCATTGTCCATGAAGGCCACGAGCGCCAGTCCGGCCAGGCCGAGGACCAGCAGCAATCCGAGCAGCATCATCGTTGTCCTCCTGCGTGCCGACAGCGGTGTTGATTCGTGGTGACGGGCAGCGGATACCCGCCGGACACGGCCGTAAACCGCCGCGGAAACGAAGGATCCCCGCCGACCACGGGGGAAGTCGGCGGGGAACGCCTATGACGATACTCCTCCGGACCCGGGCCGGATAGTCCACGGTACGAAGCAATTCGTTCCGATCTCCACCGTCGTGATCGGATAGGTCGTCAGCGACCCGCGAACAGGCGTCCCACCAGGGACGATGCCAGATCGTCGTCCAGGGTCCAGGGCCGGAAGAGCACTCGATAGACGATCGGCGCGATGACATGGTCGATCACGTCTGCCACGGGCACGCCGCCGCCGGCCCGCTCGATCAGCAGGGTCGCTTCGGCGCGGCGGTTGCGCAGGCAGTCCGAGTCGCCCGCCCCGGCCCCGGCCGCCCCACCCCGCAGCAGTGCCGCGGCGGCCGGCTGCCGGAAGTGCTCGATGATCTCCTGCGCCCAGCGGGTCAGGTCCTCGCGCAGGTCACCCGTGTCGGGCAGGGGCCGGTCCGGCGAGATCCGGTACGTCGCGAGGTCGTTGATCATCGACGGCGCGTCGCCCCAGCGGCGGTAGATGCTGGTCGGGTTGACCCCGGCCCGCTCGGCGACCATCGGAATGGTCACCTGGGCGCTGCCGCGCTCCTGCACCAGTTCCTCGACCGCGGAGCGCACCGCGGCCAGCACGGCGGCGCTGCGGCCGCCGGTGCGCCGGGCGGGGCTGGGTGTGGCAGACATGACTCCCACTCTAACGCAGAAATATTTGCTTTAACTTTCGCGCTGAGGCTACGGTCGCCTACGACACTAAACGCAATGATCTTTGCTTTAGGGAGCGCACGTCATGACCATCGCCGAGCGGGCCACTCCTTATATACCCCGCCATTCCGCCCGGACCGCCCGGCGGCCGCTGTCGCCGACCGTCGCCTTCGCCGGCGCGGCGCTCGCCTTCGGGTCGCTCTATCTGGCGGCCGGTGCGCCCACCCCGCTGCTCGTCCTGTTTCAGCGGCAATGGGGCTTCGCGCCGTCCATGCTCACCGTCGCCTTCGCCGCGTACGCCTTCGCGCTGCTCGCCGCGCTGCTGGTGGCCGGCTCGCTGTCGGACCACCTCGGCCGGCGGCCGGTGCTGATCGGCGCGCTGCTGGTGGAGCTGGTCTCCATGCTGATGTTCGTGTTCGCGCCGAACCTCGGCTGGGTCATCGCCGCCCGCGTCGTGCAGGGCCTGGCCACCGGCGCGGCCAGCAGCGCGTTCACCGCGTCGCTGCTGGAACTGGCCCCGCCGCGGTATCGCCGCTGGGGTTCGCTGATCGGCAGCGTCGCCCCGGCCGGCGGCCTCGGCCTGGGGGCGCTGCTCACCGGCGTCGCGGTCCAGTTCACCCACTCCGCCAACGTGATCGTGTTCAGCACGCTGACCGTGATCATGGCGATCGGCGCGGTGGTGCTCTACCTATCCGCCGAGACGTCCGCGCGACGGCCCGGCGCGCTGGGCTCGCTCGTGCCGCGGGTCACCGTGCCGCACCCGGCCCGCCGCGAGTTCGCCGCCGCCGTGCCCGTGCACCTGTCGGCTTGGATGATGGCCGGCCTGTTCATGGGCCTCGGGCCGACCATCGTGCGCGGCGTCTTCCACCTCGACAGCGGCCTGCTCAACGGCGCGACCGCGTTCCTGGCCCCGGGCGCGGCCGCGGTCGCGGGCATCATGACCGGCCGCTTCCACGGCCGCCGCGCCACGGTGCTGGGCAGCGCCGGACTGCTCACCGGCACGGTGGTCGTCGCGGCCGGCATCGCCGCCGGCCTGCTGCCCGTGGTCTGGCTCGGCGCGATCGTCAGCGGCCTCGGCTTCGGCGCGTCGTTCGGCGGAGCGCTGCGCCTGGTCGCCCCCCACGCCCAGCCGCACCAGCGGGGCGGCCTGTTCGCCGCCGTCTTCCTGGTCGCCTACCTGTCCTTCGGCCTGCCGCTGATCATCGCCGGCCAGAGCGTCGCCTCCGTCGGCCTGCTCCCCACCGTGCTCACCTACAGCGCCATCGCCGTCCTGATCGCCGCCACAGGCCTGCTCACCCAGCTCCGCCTGCGCCGCAGCGACCCCGTCCTGGCCTGACGGTTTCGGGCCTGCAGTTTCCTGGAAACTGCAGGCCGACCACGAAAGGGACGCACCAGGGCACCGACGAATCGGTTGCGGTGCAAGCGGAAGCGGGTTGTCGCCGTCGCGCGGGAAGGGCCGGGAGCGTCTACAGTTGGCCGCCATGACCTCCCAGGCGGACGCGGCGGCGGGCACGGAGCGAGTACGCCGCTACTACGACAACAACGCCGCCGCTTTCGAGCGGCTCGGGCAGGGCGGCGCGTCCATCCACCGCGCCGTCTGGGGTCCCGGCGTGGCGACCCGCGCACAGGCCTTCCACCACGTGGACGAACTGCTGCTCGACACGCTGCCGCCGGAACTGGCGCGACCGTCCGTAGTGGACCTGGGCTGCGGGCTCGGCGCGAGCCTGCTCTACCTGGCGGCACAGACCGACCTGACCGGCGAGGGCATCACCATTAGCTCCGCGCAGGCGGCGCGAGCGGCCGAGCTGATCGCCGAGGCCGGGATGGCCGACCGGGTCCGCTGCCGCGAGGGCGACTTCCTCGCGGTGCCCGACGACCTGACCGGGACCGCCGACCTGGCCTTCTCCATCGAGGCCTTCATCCACAGCCCCGACGCCGACGGCTACTTCCGCGAGGCGGCCCGCACCCTGCGCCCCGGCGGCAGGCTGGTGCTCTGCGACGACTTCCTCACCTCCGCCGCCACGCCCGACTCGCCGAAGGCCGCCCAGCGGATGGAAGAGTTCCGCGCCGGCTGGCACGTCGGCTCGCTGCTGACGGTCGGCCAGGTGCGCACCACGGCCGCCGCGCACGGCCTGGAACTGGTCCGCGACCTCGACCTGACCCCGTACCTCGAACTGCGCCGCCCGCGTGACCGCTGGATCAGCGCGCTGCTGGCCGCGGGCCGCGTGTTCCGCCCGACCGGCCTGTACTGGCAGTCGCTGGTCGGCGGCGACGCGCTGCAGTGGGCGCTCATCCACGACCTGCTCAGCTACCGCTTCCTCGAACTGCGCCGCCGCTGACCGCGGTGACCCGCCGCATCGCGGATCCGGGGCCCGGAAAGCCGTCGGGCTCCGGCCGTGATTTCAGGCGTCGACGTTGAGCCGGACGGTCACCGTGTCACCGGCGTCGAGCTTCTCGGCCCGGCGCACCACCGCCTTGACGGGCACGATGTAGCGCCCGTCCTTGGGGAACAGCGAGGTGGTCCAGCCGGTCGTGCCGATCCGGGCGGTCACCGGGATCATGCCCCAGCCGTAGCTGACCTGCGCCGACGCGTCTTCGAGCGCCGGGCAGTGCTCGTCGGGCACGGTCACGAAGTACCAGGGGGCCGGGCCTCTCCAGAACCAGATCTCGCCGCTGAACTCCAGGTCCATCGCGCCAGGATAGCCAGCCCCACCGACACCGCGGTCAGGACGAGGGTCCCCGGGGGACCTTGCCGCGGTTCCGCGATCCGCCGGCGGCGGCGGGTTCGTGCCGGATCGACGGCTGCGCGTGCTCGCCCCCGGCAGGAGCCTGACCGCCCTTCTTGCGGGACCCCCGGGCACGGCCGTTCGCCTTCCCGCCAGGGGCGGGAGCAGCGGACGCTGCCGCAGCGGCGGACGGGGCTGGCGCGGCGGACGCTGCCGCGGCGGCGGCCGGGGCGGGCGCGGCAGGCGGCGCTGGCGTCGGCTCCACGGGCCGCACGGGCGGCGCCGTCTCCGCAAGCCGCTGCGGTGCCGGCGTTTCCACCGGCTCGGCGGCCCGCACCGGCGGTGGTTCCACCGGCTCGGCCGGCGGCAGCGGGCCCCGGTTGATCCGGCCGTCGCCGTCGATGAGCCACTGCTCGGACGGGAAGGCGTCGCCGCGCACCCGGGCCGCGAGCCAGTCGGCCATCAGGCCTGACGGGGACGGTCCCCGGCGCGCCGACGGCACACCGCCGATGTGGTGGGGCGAGTCCTGGTAGACCACCAGCTGCCGGGGACCCTGCATCGCGTCGAGCAGGGCACGGGTCCACTCGATCGGGCTGAGTTCGTCGTCCTCGCCGACGACGGCGAGGTACGGCATCCGGATCCGCTCGGCGCGCCCTCGCAAGGTCAGCGTACGGGCGAACCGGTCGAACTCGGCCTCGTCGGTGTGCCCGGTCATGTACATGAAGCGCATCTTGTAGGCCGGGGACGCCTGCTCGAACACGGTCGTCCAGCCTGGTTCGTGGCAGACCTCGGTGACGGCGCACGCTCGGATCCGGGGCTCGTGGGCGGCCACGACGGTCGCCGCGAACGAGCCGAAGCCGCTGCCCGCGAGCACGACCTGTTCCGGGTCGAGTTCGGGCCGCCCGGCCAGCCAGTCCAGGCAGGCCGGGCCGACCTGCGCCCAGGCGGGCATGCTGAAGTGGGTGCCGAGCAGCGCGCACTCGTACTGGCCCGGCCCCTCCAGCGCGAGCACGGCGAAGCCGCGGCTCAGGAAGCGGTCGCCGTACAGCGCGACCGTCGCCTCCTTGGCGCTGTCCAGGTCCGGCACCACGACGGCGACCGGGAGGCGGCCGCCGGTGTATCCGGCCGGCAGATGCAACCAGGCCGGCAGCGAACCGCGGTGGGTTCCGGGAAACGGCACCGACACCGCTTCGACGTGGTGGTCGGCGAGCGCGGCGTAGCGGGCGTAGCAGGCGCGTTTGCGCTCGTGGTGGCCCCGGCCGGCGGCGTCGTCGGCGTGGCCCGGCCACTGCGCCGCGCTCCATTGCACCGCTGCCATGAAGTAGTTCTCCCGCGCGGTGACCAGGTCGCCCATGGCCTCGGCGGTGCGGGCGCGATCCTCGCGGTGGCGGGCGGTCGCGGCGAACGCGGGCGCGATGGCGTCGTAGGTGCGCGCGTTGCGGCGTACGGCGGCGAAGTCGGCCGCGGCGTCCGTGCCGCAGGCGGCGTTCCAGTGCACCGAGCGGGGGTGGTCCCAGTCGACCCCGTGCTCGGCGATCGCGGCCGCCCACCGCTGCTGTTCCGCGACCCAGCGCCTGACCCGCGGTGTCGTGCCGCCGGCGGGTGCGAGCTGATCCACGGTACTGCCGGCCGCCCTGGTCTGGTCGGCGAGAATCCTGTCCATCCCGGCTCCTCTCCTTGCGACCACCCTGCCCTGACTCGGCCACGGAAGTGACCGATTCGGTCATATCTGCCGCAAATCGGCACAACAAGGTGGCGCTCGGCGGTCCGGCTCCGGTCAGGCAGGCGCGTCGACCGGGTCGCGGAAGTCCCGGAAGGTGAACGCGTCCGGGCCGGGGCCGTGCTCGTTGAGCAGCGCCAGGCGCGCCATACCCTCCGCGGCGGTCGGCAGGCGCCCGTCCGGAACCCACCACATCACACTGTGGATCTCCACCGCCCGCTGGAACCACTCCCGCCGCCGCTGCAGTACGGCCAGGTGACGGGACCGGTACACGTAGTCCCACAGGTCCTGCCGGGTGCGCCAGACCGACATGTTGATCAGGAGGTCGTCGCCGAAGTCGTGCCGGTAGGCCACCGCCGAGTCGGTCTCGGCGTCCTTGAGCCGCCACACGAACCCGGGCGCGGCGTCGGCCAGCGCGTTGATCGGTTCGAGGAGCGCGACGAACTCGGCCACTTCCGGGGCGTCGAGCGGGGCCACCAGGCGCCCGACGTTGAGCTGCGCGAGATGCATGGATCGAGCAGACCACCCCGCCGCTTCTATGTCAACGAAAATTGTTTTTAGAGAACGATACGCAGCACTCCCCCGGTCGCGGGTCCAGCTCCACATCGGCGTCCTCACCCGCGATCCCCTTGCACAACGCCAGGTTCATCGCGCACACGAGCAGCGGCTCCGCCTCGGCGACCTGCCGGAAAGGACAGTTGCGCAGGCGCACCCGGTCGCCGTCGGCATAGGGCTCGTAGCCGCGTTCGCGCAGCGTCGCCAGCCAACCGCCGGGCTCGTGCAGCCGCTCGCCCGCGGCCGCTGCCACCGACACCGCGCGGTCGTCCGCGGCCAGGTCGTGGACCACCTCGGCGAGCAGCGCCGCCAGCTGCTCGTAGTCACGGTGCGGCAGCGTGACCTTGCGCGCGGCGCTCGCTCGGCGATACACCTTGGCCGGACGCCCGCCGCCCGGACCGGGCCTGGCCTCGGTCAGCCGCATGAAGTCGCTCTCCAGCAGACCCGCCTCGGCGAGCTTGTCCAGGTGGAAGGCCGCGAGGGTACGCGACACCCCGGCCTCCTGGGCCGCCTCGTTGCGCCCGACGGCCCGGCCCTGGGCGACGACATAGTCGTAGAGCGCCCGGCGCACCGGGTCGTGCAGCGCGGCCACCGCGCCGAGATCGTCGGTCACCCCACGAGTGTGCCTCCCACCAGGCAGCGGGCCGATCGCGGGTGCTCCGGGGGTCGGCGCACCCCCACGACGAGCGGCGGTGACGCTGATCTGATGTGGACCCGCTGCGTGGAACACCGTTGCGCGCCCGTGTGAGACTCCTGGGGTGACGCTGCCTCCACCGCAGAATCCCCCCGGTTACCCCGGCGCCGCCCCCTGGCAGCCCGGCCCGCCGCCACCGCCGAAGAAGAACAACACGCCCCTGATCATCGGCTTGATCATCGGCGTGGTGGTGCTGTGCGTGGTCGGGCTCTGCGGCGGTGGCGTGGTGTACAACCTCGTCAACGACGACAGCCCGTCGCCGTCGCCGACGGCGCAGCGGACCGCCCGCCCGTCCCCGTCCGACCTGTACTCGCCGCCCGAGCCGATCCCGACGACGGAAGCCGCGCTGCCCGCGCCCGCCGCCGTCGGCGACTGCATCACCGTCGACAAGACCGGCGACTTCCTGGGGCTCGGCAACTGCAACGGCACCCGCGGCACCTACCGGGTGCTGTCCGTCGACCGCGCGCAGGGCACCTGCGCCGATCCCGACGGGCCCTGGATCACCACCGACGGCTACCGGCTCTGCCTGGAGCTGTACCTGGTGCGCAACTACTGCTACATCCTGCCGACGGACACCGAATTCGCGGTCGCCGCACCGAAGTGCAAGGCCAAGGGCACGGTGCACATCGTCGACATCGTGCGCGGCGGGGCCAACGGCGACAAGTGCACCAACGACTACAAGTGGAACCACTGGTACCGGTTCCTGCACCCGACGGTCGTCTACTGCGTCATGAAGTACTGACCTCCGACAGCGACGAAGCCCGCCGGTGACGTACACCGGCGGGCTTCGTCGTCACCAGGATCAGGCGAGGTCGTACCGGCCCAGGTTCATGACCTTGACCCACGCCGCGACGAAGTCGCGCACGAACTTCTCCTTCGCGTCGTCGCTGGCGTAGACCTCGGCCAGCGCCCGCAGCTCGGAGTTCGAGCCGAAGACGAGGTCGGCGCGGCTGCCGGTCCACCTGACCGCACCGGTGGCGAGGTCGCGGCCCTCGAAGGTCTCGGCGTCGGCCGACGTCGCCTTCCACGCGGTGCCCAGGTCGAGCAGGTTGGCGAAGAAGTCGTTGGTCAGCGACCCGGGGGTGTCGGTGAACACGCCGACCGTGGACTGCTTGGTGTTCGCGCCGAGCACCCGCAGACCGCCGACCAGCACGGTCATCTCGGGCGCGCTCAGGGTGAGCAGGTTGGCCCGGTCGAGCAGCAGGTACTCGGCCGGCAGGCGGTTGCCCTTGCCGAGGTGGTTGCGGAAGCCGTCGGTGGTCGGCTCCAGCGCGGCGAACGACTCCGCGTCGGTCTGCTCGGCCGACGCGTCGGTGCGGCCCGGCGTGAAGGGCACCTCGACCGGGTGGCCGCCGGTCGCGGCGGCCTGCTCGACGGCGGCGGACCCGGCCAGCACGATCAGGTCGGCCAGCGACACCTTCTTGCCGCCGGTCTGGGCGGCGTTGAACGCGGCCTGCACACCCTCCAGGGTGTGCAGCACGCGGGCCAGCTGGTCGGGGTCGTTGACCTCCCAGCCGCTCTGCGGCTGCAAACGGATGCGGGCGCCGTTCGCGCCGCCGCGCTTGTCGCTGCCACGGAACGTCGACGCCGACGCCCACGCGACCGAGACCAGCTCCGACACCGACAGCCCCGACGCGAGCACCTGCGCCTTGAGGGCGGCGACGTCGGCGGCGTCGACCAGCTCGTGGTCCACCGTCGGCACCCGGTCCTGCCAGATCAGCGCCTCGGCCGGGACCTCCGGGCCGAGGTAGCGGTCGATCGGGCCCATGTCGCGGTGGGTCAGCTTGAACCAGGCACGGGCGAACGCGTCCGCGAACGCGGCCGGGTCGTCCTTGAAGCGGCGCGCGATCGGCTCGTACACCGGGTCGAAGCGCAGCGACAGGTCGGTGGTCAGCATGATCGGGGGGTGGCTCCTGGCCGGGTCGTGCGCGTCGGGCACGGTGCCCGCGCCCGCGCCGTCCTTCGGCTTCCACTGCTGCGCGCCCGCCGGGCTGCGGAACAGCTCCCACTCGTACCCGAACAGGATCTCGAAGAAGCTGTTGTCCCAAGCGATCGGCGTGTTCGTCCAGGCGCCTTCCAGGCCGCTGGTGATGGTGTCGCCGCCCTTGCCGCTGCCGAGGCTGTTCTTCCAGCCCAGGCCCTGCTCCTCCAGCGTCGCGCCCTCCGGCTCCGGACCGACGTGGTCGGTGGTGCCGGCGCCGTGGGCCTTGCCGAAGGTGTGGCCGCCGGCGATCAGCGCGACGGTCTCCTCGTCGTTCATGGCCATGCGGCCGAAGGTCTCGCGGATGTCGCGGGCCGCGGCGATCGGGTCCGGGTTGCCGTTCGGGCCCTCCGGGTTGACGTAGATGAGGCCCATCTGCACGGCGGCCAGCGGGTTCTCCAGCTCGCGGTCACCGGTGTAGCGCTGGTCGCCGAGCCAGGTGGTCTCCGGGCCCCAGTAGACGTCGGCGTCGGGCTCCCAGACGTCGGGGCGGCCGCCGGCGAAGCCGAAGGTCTGGAAACCCATCGTCTCCAGCGCGACGTTGCCGGTCAGGATCATCAGGTCGGCCCAGGAGATGGCCTGGCCGTACTTCTTCTTGACCGGCCACAGCAGGCGGCGGGCCTTGTCCAGGTTGCCGTTGTCCGGCCAGCTGTTCAGCGGGGCGAACCGCTGCATGCCCGCGCCGGCGCCACCGCGGCCGTCGCTGATGCGGTACGTGCCCGCGCTGTGCCACGCCATGCGGATCATGAACGGGCCGTAGTGCCCGTAGTCGGCCGGCCACCAGTCCTGCGAGGTCGTCAGCACCTCGGCGATGTCCCGCTTCACGGCGGCGAGGTCGAGGCCCGCGAACGCCTCGGCGTAGTCGAAGTCCTCGCCCAGCGGGTTGGCCACGGCCGGGTTCTTGGCCAGGATCTTCAGGTTCAGCTGGTTGGGCCACCAGCCGCGGTTGCCGTCACCCTGGGTCGGGTGGGGCGCGCGTCCGTGCGCCACCGGGCAGCGCGACTCGGCGCCGGCCTCGGCGTCGTGGACGACGGCATCGTGGTTCTCAGACATCGGATTCCTTCCGTGACTTGCGGGGGATCGGGTGGATCAGGAACTGCCTGCGGTGGAACAGCCGGGGCAGCGGCCCCAGTAGACGACCTCGGCCTCGTCGATCGCGAAACCGTCGCCGCCGGACGCGGTCAGGCAGGGCGCGTCGCCGACGGCGCACTCGACGTCGGCGATGAGCCCGCAGGACCGGCAGACCATGTGGTGGTGGTTGTCCCCGACCCGCGCCTCGTAGCGAGGCACCGAGCCGGCGGGCTGGATCCGCCGCACCAGGCCCGCGGCGGTCAGGGCGCGCAGCGAGTCGTATACCGCCTGGTGCGAGACCTCGCCGCGCAGCGCGCCGACGATCGAGTCCGTGTCGGCGTGCGGATGCGCGGACACCGCGCGCAGCACCGCCGTTCGGGGACGGGTCACCCGCAACGCGGCTCCGCGCAGCAACTGCTCGAAGTCCGGGGCCGTCACCACGCCCCGTAGTCTGCTGCCTTTTCTGGAATGAGTCAAGAAAAAGAGTTGATCTCAGGGCAGCATGAATCCGGGCACGCCTCGGCGGGCAGCACAGGCCGAAGGCGAGACCACAGCAGGTCGGCAGGAGGACATGGCGCACACGCGCGTCACCGCCGAGCAGGCGCCAGGACACCGGGCCGGGTCCGGCATGTGCGGTATGGCCGCAGGGCGGCAGATCCGCGGCAGCATGGAAACGGAGCGGGCGACATCGACATCGCGGCATCGCCGCGCGATCGCACACGGCACCGCGGCGATGATGGGAACAGGGTCGGTCAGACGGGAGGGGCGGGACGGCTCAGCAACGGGCGAGTAGCGGGGCGACGCCACCTCGCCGGTTCTGATTGATGTTAATCGATACAAATGCTCCTGTTCGCAGACGACGCGTCTTCCAGGTGTCCGGGTATCGACGGGGGCCGGCCGGGCAGGTCCGGCCCCATCGATAAACGACGACATTGCCAGATTGTTTCGCCGCTATCAAGGGGCAGCCGCCAACCCGGTTCGCCGACCCTTGGGATGCCGGCGAAACAACTGCTGATCAAGGCGTATCCCCTGGCAGATACCATCAGGGAAAGGTGAGTGCCAGTGCGGTCCGCGATGGTGCGACCCTCCAAGCAGGACTTGGATAACGCTTTTTCGGACACGATTTCGATACGTCTGGCGGGCGATTCTCAGCGCGGATAAGTGTTATGCAACGCACGGTGCGGCGGTCGCGAGGCGACGACGGCGGCCGACCGGCACGGCGGGACCTCTCCCACCGCGTCTTGACGCGGCACCCGCGACTCCGTCAGAGTCAACCACCCGATCCACCGACGACAGCGATGCGGAGAATGCCACCCAACAGCTCGACCGAGACCGCGCTCGTCGTCGCAGCGCAGGCCGGTGACCGCCGGGCACTCGACACCCTGATCGAGGCGTACCTCCCGTTCGTCTACACCATCGCGCGCAGAGCCCTCGACACCGAGGACGACGCCGACGACGTGGTGCAGGACTCCATGCTGCGCGCCGTGCGCGAACTACGGGACCTGCGCGCGCCGGACCGCTTCCGGGCGTGGCTGGGCGCGATCGCGGTCCGGCAGGTCAGCACCCACCTGCACCGCAGGCGGGCCGCCGAACGGCACACCGGCGACCTGGCCGACCTGGTGGGCACACCCGACGCGGGCGCGCGCTTCGAAGGACTGACGGCGCTGCGGCTGAACGTCTCCGAGCAGCGCCGCCAGGCGGCCCGCGCCGCGAACTGGCTCGACTCCGACGACCGGGTGCTGCTGTCGCTGTGGTGGCTGGAGGTCGCCGGCCACCTGTCGCGCACCGAGCTGGCCGAGGCGATCGGGGTCAGCGTCGCCCACGCCGGCGTACGCGTCCAGCGCATGCGCCGGCAGTTCGACGGCTGCCGCGCCGTGGTGGCGGCCCTCGACGCGCGACCGCGCTGCGGCGAGCTGGAGGGCGTCGTGGCGGGCTGGGACGGCGTGCCCGGCGGGACCTGGCGCAAGCGGCTGACCCGGCACGTCCAGGCATGCGCCGTCTGCGCTCCCGGGGCCGAGGCGATGCCCGCGGCCGAGCAGCTGCTCATCGGGCTCGCACTGCTGCCCGCCCCCCTCGCGCTCACCGCCGCGGTCATCGGCAAGAGCGGGCTGGCGACCGCGACCTCCGCGTCCGCACTGGCCGCAGCCGCCAAGACCGGCGTCGTCAGCCAGCTGGCCAAGGCACTGGCGGCTCATCCGATCGCGGCGCTCGCCGTGACGGGCACCGTGGTCGCGGGAAGCGCCGCCGCCGTCATCAGCTGGCCCGAGACCCCGCCGCCGCGGCCTCCGGCGATCGCGGCGCCCGCGCCCTCGGCCGTCGCGCTCCCGCCGAGTCCGTCTCCCCGCCGCGCCGCCCCGAGCCCCGGTCCCGTCGCACCGAGCCCGGCGCGCAGCCCGGCGCGGCAGCTCGCGGTCGGGCCGACCTCCCTGGAGGCCGGCGACGGCACCGGGCTGTACGTCACGACCACCGCGGCGCTCGGCGTCCTGGCCCCGCTGTCCGGCGCGAGCAGCGCGTCGGCTCGCCAGCAGGCCACCTTCCGGGTCGTGGCCGGCATCGCCGACCCGAAGTGCTTCTCCTTCCGCAGCCCGGACGGCCGCTACCTGCGCCACTCGTCGTGGCGGGTGCGGCTGCACGCCGACGACGGCACGGCACTGTTCAAGGGGGATGCCACCTTCTGCGTCCGGCCCGGTTCGTCGGCCGCGACGATCCTGCTCGAATCGTCGAACTACCCCGGCTGGTTCCTGCACCGGCGGGGCAGCGAGCTGTGGGTCGACCAGTCCGACGGCAGCGCCGTCTTCCGCTCGGACAGTTCGTTCCGGATCCGGCCACCGCTGGCGGCGTAGTGCCCCGTGCGCGGAGCGTGCCGGATGCCGCGCGGGTGACGGCGTTGACGTCGGCCGATGCCCGGCTCGCACGCTGGGCGTTCTCGAAACATTTTCGCCGGGGCTTGACGTCGCTGTTGTTATCGTTCACATTCGACTGACGGGACGGCTCACGAAACCAGCGTCACAGCGCCATCAGCACTATCCGGAGCAGGGCGACGTCTTCTAGGGACGTGCTCCACAGGACGCGTGTGACCGATAACCGAGTTCCCTGTTCTCACCGCAAGCGCATCCGTGGACGGCCGTACCCATCGGCCGGCCCGCGGCGCTGCGTCGTGCCCGCGGCCGGCCGACGGGCCGCACCCGACATCGAAGGAGGATGCCGTGACCGGCATCAGCACCATCCCACCAGCCGTCTCCCGGCGGCAAGCCTGGCGCGTGGCCCTGACCACCGTGGTGGTCACCGCCCTGGTCAGCGCCGGAATGATCGTCATGGCGAGCAACCGCGCCCAGGCCGCGACCGTGGACACCAGCGCCTGGTACATCCTGGTCAACCGCAACAGCG